>JALSNT010000025.1 GCA_026986885.1 Desulfobulbaceae bacterium | reverse complement strand
CATGATCGTTTATGCCATCATGGCCGAGGTGTCCATCGGCAAGATGTTCATGGCCGGTATTCTGCCCGGTCTGCTGCTGGCCTCTGTCTACGCCTCCTATATTATTTATCGTGGTATCCGCAACCCGGAGATCGCCCCCCGTCTGCAGGAGAGCTACAGCTGGTCGGAACGGTTCTCCTCCATAAAAGATCTGGTCCCGACCTTTCTTCTGATCGTCCTGGTGTTGGGTTCCATTTATGCCGGGGTGGCAACGCCGACCGAGGCGGCGGCCCTGGGTGTATTCGGCGCCACGCTTTTTGCCTTTATTAACCGGCAGATGGATGGGAAAATACTGTTTACCTGTCTCCAAAGCGCGGTTAAGACCAACTGCATGATTATGCTCATTGTCATGGGTGCTGGTTTCTTGTCCAGGGTCATGGGATTCCTGGGTATCCCGGCGGCCCTTACCGGCGCTATTCTGGATCTGCAGCTTTCCCCATATCTGCTCATGCTGCTGCTTGGAGGGGTGTATATCCTGCTTGGTTGCCTGCTGGATGGTTTCTCCATAGTTTTGATGACCCTGCCGATTGCCCTGCCCATGGTTACGGCCGCCGGTTTTGATCCGATCTGGTTCGGCATCTATCTGATTTTGATGGTTGAGGTCAGTCAGATCACGCCGCCGGTTGGGTTTAATCTCTTTGTAATCCAGGGGTTGACCGATGAACCGATCACCAGAATCGCCCGTTATGCCCTGCCGTTTTTCTTTCTCATGCTGTTGACAACCGTGATTTTAACGGTTTTTCCGCAGATCGCCCTGTTTTTACCCCATCTGATGAGTTCTTCCTAGGAGCGCATATGAGTGTTTTACTGCAGGAACTGACCTGGTCGCAGGTTGCCGAGTATCTCCAGCACGATGATCGCATTATTCTTCCGGTGGGAAGTATTGAGCAGCATGGCCGCTTTGCGCCCCTGGGCACCGATACTTATGTGGCCATGGCCCTTGCAGAAGACGCAGGGAACCGGAGCGGTGTACTGGTTGCTCCGCCTGTCTGGACCGGTTGGAGCCCCCATCATCTGGTGCGGCCGGGAACTATATCCATTCGGGCCGAGGTGCTGATTGAACTGTTTTTTGACATCATCAGCTCTCTTGCCGTTCATGGCTTTGCTCATTTTTTGATGGTGAACGGGCATCGGCTGGTAAATATCCCCTGGATGCAGATATGTGCCGAACGGGCGCAGCGGGAGCTGAAGGTTCGGGTGGCCCTGTTTGATCCGGCCTGGATGAGTAAAGAGTTTACCGGTTTTTCAGACGCCATCGGCCATGGCGAGGAGATCGAGATTTCCCATATGTTACATTGCTTTCCCCAGCTTGTTGATCTTGATAAAGCTCGGGATAATGCTGCCGGAGAGCGGGATCTGTACCATGTGGATCCGGCAGATTCCCGGGACAGCCTCTGTTATGTGCCGGCCACCCTGGAAGATATGAGCAAAATTGCCGATGACAGCGGAGATACCATAACCGGCCGCCCGACCCTGGCAACGGCTGAGAAGGGGCGGGCCTACCATGAACACCTGGTCGGGCGGCTTGTCCAGGTTCTGGAACAGATGCGGAAGAAGAGACGTTGATTCTTGTTCAGTTGTCGCCGATGTAGCGCCAGTGGGATGGTTCCCAGGGGTTGTGGTCCGGCCTGGATTCCGGATATGTTTCCCGAAAGCCGAATTGGGCGGCGTGTTGTTTCAGCCAGGCATAGGCGGGAGTTTTTGCAAAACGCCAGTCACTGGGAGAAAAATCAACAGCCAATCCGAGTATGTGCTCGGAGTAGCCGGGTGGAGCGACATAGCGGGCCACCTGCGCAAAAGTTTTGCCGGCTTTTATCTGGCGTTGATAGACCTTTCTCTGGTAATGAGCACTGCGATACGCTGAATCTATAACGAGGTGGATGCCATCCAGTTCCGCCTGTTCGGCCATGGCGACAAAACTATTTTTGGCTTTGGGGAGGAGATAGACTTTTCCGTTGTTTTCAACAAATTTTCTGGGAACCGGGACAAGGGGCGGAACAGAGAGCCACGATGGACCCTCTATTTTATGGCCCATCCATGGGGCCGGAACCGGATACTTTATTCCGTCAATGGTGACCGTTTCTTCAGTGGTGGAGTCGGGAGCCCGGGCAAAGGAAAGTCCAGGCAGCCAGAGGGTTGTGATCAGGAAGAAAAGGAGAACGGCTGCATGGGTATCAGTGTTCCGGTTCATCAAGATAGCGCAGCAGTTTTTCCGTATACAGTTCAGCCAGCAGCGCGGCATTGCGGGCACGGCTGTCGAAAAATTCCACGCCCACATAACTGCCCATGGTCCAGCGGACAATGGCGTCGCTTGCAAAGGCGAAATCACCCAGTATGGTATCGATATGGATGATGTCGTCTTCTTTGAGGATATGATCGGTCATGAGAAAGCACATGCCGCTGCTGTGGATGTCACGCAGGGAGGCGGTTCGTTCATAGGTGCCTTCGGCCGCCGCCACTGTGACATCAATTGCTCTGTCGTCTTCCAGCGAGATCTGCTGCAGGGTGTCCGCAGGAATGCGGGCTGAAGTTCGTCGTTCCTGTTCTATGGTTGCCATTTCGCTCCGTCCGTTGAGTGAAGGATAACAAAAAATATATCTGTACCTCTTTATCGGCGCAATGTCTCTGTTTTTTTAGGAAAAAGTCACATTCCCGTTACATTGCCGGAATCGGCCTGCGGCGCAGGGATAATTCTTCTCTGGAGTCGTAATCTTTTCAGGGGTTGCCTGTGGAAATCCGGATAACCACCCGGCGGTTCAGGGCCCGGCCTTCCGGATTGTCACTGCCGTCCTCTTTGGTGTTGGGGGCGACCGGTCTGCTTTCTCCATAACCCCGTGTCTGCAATCGCTTGCCAGCAATACCTCCCTGCCGGACAAGCCAGGTCCGGACAGCTGCGGCCCGTTTTTCCGAAAGCCTCTGGTTATAGGCTTCACTGCCCCTGGAATCGGTATGCCCTTCTATCAGCACCGTACCCGTTCCTTTTTCCCGTATGATTGCCGCCACCCTCGTTAGAGTGGCGGCTGCCTGCTCTTTGATGACCGCCTTGTCGAAATCAAAAAGAACGCTGTCTTTCAGGCTGACGACAATGGCGGTGGGGGTGACCCGGGCATCAAGATCGGCCAGGGCCTGCTCAATCGGGATGATTCCGGCCGCCACCTTTTCTTTTTCCATGGAGAGGTCGCTGCCCATTTTCTGCACTTGCGTGAGCGCAGGGATGATTTCAGAGGTTGAGGAAGTGATGCCAATGATGTTCGGGCCGGTGGGTCCGGTCCGCAAAAGGGCTGCCTCGGCCTTTTGCTGGGCCTCCTGTGAATCATAGGGATCAGGGGCAGCTATTGTCTGCGGGCCGGGGGGACGGGTATCGCTTATGTTACGTTTTACTGGAGAGGGGATATTATCTCGGATTGATTTTACCTGCGTGTGGATATCCTGCAGAACCTGCCGTACCTGCGCCTGCGCATCGTCGGCCACCTGTCCGGCCCGTGTTCCGGCATCCTGAATGACGGCGTCTGTCCCGGCACGGGTCTTATCGGCCCCGTCTGCTGTTGCCGCAGCACAGTGCCCCGGGACGGAAAAACAGAGCAGCAACCCCTGGAAAAAAAACAGGTATGCGGCCCGCTTCATCGTTTGATTTCCACGTCAAAGGGGGTAACTTCCGGGATCTGAAATTCGATCTCGTTTACTCCCTCGGGCGGGGCCGGGAACTTGAACCAGAGGATCTGGATGGGGTGATTATCGCTTAAAAACAGGGCCGGAATCCGGTTTTTCTTCTTCATCTTCCGCAGCACATCCCTGTCCGCCGGGCCGGCGATATAATCGCCCGCCACCGGCGAGGCCAGCCAGTTACCCTCCTTGTCCTTGAGGACATGGTATTTTTTGCCGTCAGCGACATAAAACACACTGCCGACCTTGAACTTGATGGGTATGCTCCTGTTTTTCAACTGGTACATCTGATTCGTCGTTGAATTTTCAAATTTTTCCCTTTGCTCTGCCGTGGTCAGTTCCCAGGGATGAATATAGCGTACGGCCAGGGTAAGCACCCCGTTGCGAACCTTGGCCTTGACCAGTTCCACTTTGGTGCCGTCCGGGCCGAACTGGTCGTCAATGACCTGGCCGGCCGTGAGGGTTCCGGACCAGAGAAAAAGAGTTGACATGATGATGAGCAGCATACCGTAATTTTTCATGTTGTTTCTCCTTAAACATTGTAAAAAAAGAAAAGAAGTATCATGCGTGGTCCAGGTCGGTCCTGTACAGTAAAAAGAGGCAGGAAGGATGATTTTGCGGTGCGGATCCATGATATCATTTTCATTGAACAGTTGATGAGGCAAATGACAACTTGAAAGATATGTTATTTTCGTTTTTTTGTAAAGGGTTAATGCGCTGTTTTTAGGTCCGTTATGAGCGCTGTCGGTTTTTTTGTACTCATTGCCGGGCGCTACTCGGTCGTTGAGGTATACTCTGTTGATATCAGGTACGATGAAGCAAATAAGTAAAAAAGACTTTCGTTTTTCCATAGATCGCGGCGGCACCTTTACCGATGTCTATGCCGAGATTCCCGGCGAACCGGGCTTTGCCGTCGTTAAGCTGCTTTCCGAGGATCCGGCTAACTATGAGGATGCGCCCAGGGAAGGGATCCGGCGGATTCTGGCCGCCCATGGGATAGCGGAAAAAGATGGCCTGGTTGATGCCTCTCGAATTGAATGGATTCGTATGGGAACTACAGTGGCCACCAATGCCCTGCTTGAACGACATGGCGCCCGCACCGCCCTGGTTACCACCAGAGGATTTGGTGATATCCTGCAAATCGGTTCCCAGGAAAGGCCCGATCTTTTTGATCTCAGAATCAGCAAACCGGAATTGCTCTATGAGGAGGTGGTTGAGGTAGACGAGCGGGTTCGTCTGCTGCAAAAGGGAGAAAACAGGAAGGATTTGACCATTGTCACCGGCACAACCGGCGAGGAGTTTGTCATTTGTACCCGTCCCGATACTGATCGATTGCGATCTCGACTGCTGACCCTTTTGGATCGGGGCATCACCGGTCTGGCCGTAGTTTTTCTTCACGCCTATGGATACCCTGGACATGAAGAGATGGTGGGCAAACTGGCTGGAGAACTGGGATTTACCCAGGTTTCTCTTTCCTCCAAGGTTATGCCCACGGTCAAGATGGTGCCTCGCGGCGACACGACCATGGTGGATGGTTACCTGACCCCGCACATAAGAGAGTATCTGACAAGTTTCAGGCGAGGGTTTATCGGGAATCTTCAAGGGACGAATTTGCTTTTTATGCAATCGGACGGCGGTCTTTCCGCAGCCGACGGGTTTACCGGCAGTCGGGCAATTCTTTCCGGCCCGGCGGGAGGCGTGGTCGGTTACGGCCTGACCAGCTATAACCGGGAGACTGGTCGGCCGGTGATCGGTTTTGATATGGGCGGCACCTCCACGGATGTGTCGCGATATGGCGGGGAACTGGAATTAACCTTTGAAAACAGGACAGCCGGCGTCCGTATCCAGGCGCC
>JALSNT010000024.1 GCA_026986885.1 Desulfobulbaceae bacterium | reverse complement strand
CTCTACATCATATTTTCCGGGTCCACATCTATTGTCATGCGAACGGATCCTGGACAGCAAGAGGCCTTGTCGGCCAATACCTTTTGCAAAAGATCATGCACGGCCGCCGTTTGCCGGCCCTTGATCAGGATTTGATAGCGATAGCGGTCCCGCAGCAGGGCAAGCGGTGCCGGCGCCGGGCCAAGTACCTCTCCTTCCTTTGACCGGATCCGGTTTCTCAAAAAATCGGCAACCTTGCGGGCAGCCTGCTGTACCGGCTCTTCCTGCAGGCCGGAGAACTTAAGGGAAAACAATCGGGCAAACGGTGGATAGCCAAGACTACTCCGGGATGCCAGTTCCTGTTTATAAAAACCAATATAATCATGTTTTCCGGCAAAGGAAACAGCCGGATGGCCGGGCTGGTGCGTCTGGATAATCACCCGGCCGCTCACCTCTCCCCTGCCCGCCCGTCCGGTCACCTGGGACAGCAGAGCAAAGGTACGTTCCGTTGCCTTGTAGTCGGGCATATTCAAACCACTGTCCGCCCACACCACGCCGACAAGGGTAACATGGGGAAAATGCAGTCCCTTGGCAATCATCTGGGTGCCGATCAGAATGTCGATGTCCCGGCTGCGTACCCTGGCCAGCAGGGCAAGGTACTCTTTCCTGCTTCCTGCCGTGTCGCTGTCCAGGCGGGCTATTCTTGCCTGGGGAAATATTTGGGCCACTTCATTTTCAACACGTTCCGAACCAATGCCCAGCGGAATTATTTTGCCGGTACGGCAACCAGGGCAGAGAACATCTGTCGGCAAATTGGCGCCGCAATAATGGCAGACCAGCCTGCCTGCTCCCCGGTGCAGGGTCATGGATACCCGACAGTGACGGCAGCTGATTACATGGCCGCAGTCCCGGCAAAGCATGAACGAGGCATAGCCGCGACGGTTGACAAAGAGCAGACTCTGCTGCCCCCGGGCAAGGTTATCTTCAAGGGCCTTAATCAGTTGATCGGAGAGGAAAAGGTCTTGCCTGGATTTCTCCACCCTGGCTAAATTGATGATCTCGACAGCAGGCATCTGTTGATCCGCCACCCTTTTCTTCATGGTCAGCAGTGTATATCTGCCTGATTCAGCGTGATAGTAACTTGTCAAAGTGGGAGTGGCCGAACCAAGGACAACCGGACATTTCGCCAACTTGGCCCGTAAAATGGCAAGATCACGGCCATTATAGCAGAGGCCGCTGTCCTGTTTGTAGGCCGGTTCATGCTCTTCATCGACAATAATCAATCCCGTATCGGGAAGGGGAGCAAAGACGGCGGACCGGGCACCGATAACCACCCGCGCCCTGCCGCTCACTATGCGCTGCCATTCATCAAATCGCTGACCACGCGTCAGTCCGGAATGGAGGACGGCAAGCGTGTCGCCGAAACGGGAATAAAAATGGGCCTCAAGCTGGGAGGACAGGGCAATCTCCGGCACCAGAACCAAAACGGACTTATTGGCGGCCAGCGCCTTTTTTGCTGCCTGCAGATATACCTCTGTTTTGCCGCAGCCGGTGACGCCAAAGAGAAGAAAACGGGCAAAACCGCCCTGCTCAACGGCAGGCACAATCCCGGCAAGCACCTGCTTCTGTTCATCGGTCAGGACCTTAGGCCTGGGCATGAACCGGGGACGTTCACCAAAGGGATCACGATAGATGCGGCGCTTACTTTCAATAAAAATTTCCCTGCAGACCGGCCGCTGTAAAATTTTACCGGCATTTGCATAGGCACGGTTGAGATCACGTCTGCCGACAGGTTGGCCGCCGCCGACTGCATACAGGGAAAGAAATCGCGTAAGCAGTGTCTGTTCCGCCTTGCCCGGCGCCTGCGGTAGATATTCACGCAACCGGTCATACAGGGCCTCGCCTTCCCTGGAAGGACAGTCCCGTATCCTGGATTCAAGCTCGGGAATCAGTGAGATTACTCTTTCCAGTTTACTGCGGTTTTTTTCCCTGGCCAGCACCTCTTCTATGACCAGCAGGCCTTGATTTTCCCATTTTTTTAACCGTCGCCTGACGGCGGATTTTCGCCATAGTCGGCCTGTCTCCGCCTCCTTGAGCATGCCGGTTGCCAGCAGCGTCTTCATCCAGGAGCAATCACCATATTTCGCATCGCCGGCAAGGATAGCACCGCACTGTTTTCCCTGCTCGGTTATCCGGAGGATACGACCGCTGCCCGCCGTTATACCGCCGGGCAGGGCGGTACGGATAACCTCGCCGATGGGATAGTGATAATAGTCGGCAATCCAGCGATACAGGGGGACCATGCAGGCCGGAAACAGGGGGTCCCGGTCAAGGAGGTCAACAATCGGTTTAATGATTATTTTATGACCTGCTGATTCCTGAACCGGGGGTTGTGCCTTGCCCAGAATATAGCCGGTTACCAGCCGCGCGCCCAGGGAAACCAGTACCCGCTGGCCGGTAACGGGCCGCAGGTCATGTTCAACAGGCGGGCCGTAGGTCAGGGTATTTATAAGGGGAGCAACAACGGCGACTTCATAATAATGCATGATTCAGCGGCCGCTTGCGGCCCAAACAACGATATACCGGAAAATTCATCAGATACCGCCGGTGGCCAGCTTTTTTTGCAGGTGCTCTTTAAAAGAGCTGCCCAGGGTCGGGTGTTCCAGGGCAAAATCGACAATGGCCTTCAGGTATCCCAACTTGTCACCTGCATCGTAGCGTCTGCCGGTAAATTCATAGGCATACATGCCCCGGCGGTTGGCCAGGGCCAGCAGGGCATCGGTGAGTTGAATTTCTCCACCGTGACCGGGGGTGGTTTTTGCCAGCAGGTCAAAAATTTCCGGCATGAGTAAATAGCGGCCGATGATAGCCATATCGGAAGATGAGGTCCCTGGCGCCGGTTTTTCCACCATACGTTTGACCTTAAAGGTCCGCTCATGTTCCGTTTCCTCACCCTCAACAATACCGTATTGAAAGGTTTGATCCAGGGGAACCCGCTGGATGGCGACAATGGCTGTGCCGACCGTGTTATAGAGATCTATCATCTGTTTGCAGCAGGGAACAGCACTGCGCACCAGGTCATCTCCCAATAAAACGACAAAGGGCTCATTACCGATAACATCCCGTGCCATCCAGATGGCATGTCCCAGTCCCAGGGGACGTTTCTGGCGGACGGAAACCACATCAATCAGGTTGGATATATTATGAAGTTCTTCGCGCAGCTGCGTTTTGTTTTTTTCCTGGAGTACGGTGTCTAACTGGAAATCATAATCAAAATGATTCTCAATGGCCGACTTGCCGGCGCTGGTAATCAGGACAACCTCTTCAATGCCGGAAGCAACCACCTCTTCCACGATATACTGGATCGTCGGCCGGTCAACAATGGTCAGCATTTCCTTGGGGATGGCCTTGGTGGCCGGTAAAAACCTGGTACCCATACCGGCGACCGGAATAACCGCCTTTTTTATTTTTTGGGGGGGCATTTTTTCTCCACCTTTTTTGTTTACAGATGTATTCCTGACTGTTTTCAGGTAAGATCATCTTCCGGGACTCTTGACCGGTTCCGGATCGCAGTCTCTCTGTAAGGTATCAGAAATTTACTGTGTTTCCAAGATGTAAACATACTTTTTTTCCGTATGCCAATACACGATATCCGACCGTAGCCCGCCATTGCCCATGAACCTGCACTACCCAGATCAACTCCCCATAACTGCGGAAAAGGACCGAATCGTCTGCGCGATAAAGGAAAACCGTATTCTGGTTATTGCCGGTGATACCGGCTCGGGTAAAACCACCCAGCTGCCGAAGATGTGCCTTGAGGCCGGTCGGGGCGTGCAAAAAATGATCGGCTGCACCCAGCCCAGAAGGATAGCCGCGGTCAGTATGGCGGCCAGGGTGGCGGAGGAGCTGCGACAGCCCGATCTTGTCGGCTATGCGGTTCGCTTCCAGGATAAAACCGGTGAGGCGACCCGTATCAAGTTCATGACCGACGGCCTGCTCCTTGCAGAAAGCAGAAGGGATCGTCTTCTTGGTCGTTACGATACCATCATTCTTGATGAGGCCCATGAACGCAGCTTGAATATTGATTTTCTGTCAGGCTGTCTCAAAGGCCTGCTCCAGCGACGTCGGGATCTCAAACTGATTATCTCTTCTGCAACCATTGATACGGATAAATTCAGCGCCTACTTCAATGATGCCCCGATTATCAAGGTTTCCGGACGCACCTTTCCCATCAGCATGAAATACTGTCCGGCCCATGAAGGGGAGCAGGAAAATTATGTGGACCAGGCCTGTGCTGCCGTCCGGCAGATCTGTACTCGGCCGGGCGGTGATGTTCTGGTGTTCATGCCGACCGAGCGTGACATCCTGGACACGGTTGCCATCCTCCGCTCCATGCCTGCTGGTGACAACCACCTGGTTCTGCCGCTGTTTGGGAGGTTACAGGCGGCCGACCAGAAAAAAATCTTCCAACCCTCGAAAAAACGCAAAATCGTGGTCGCTACCAATGTTGCCGAGACCTCGATCACGGTACCCGGCATTCGTTTTGTCGTTGATACCGGGCTGGCGCGCATACCCACATACAATGTACGGGCTGGGACCACTAATATGCGGGTGCAGCGTATTGCCGGAGCGTCCTGCGACCAGCGCGCGGGCCGCTGCGGACGTACCGGTCCGGGAGTCTGTATTCGGTTGTACGATAAAGAGGATTATCAGGGAAGGCCGAAGTTTACCCGTCCGGAAATCCAACGTTCCAACCTGGCCGAGGTCATTTTGCAGATGATTGCCCTGGGCCTTGGGGATCCACGAACATTTCCCTTTATTGACCCGCCGACAGGCAGGGCAATACGTGAGGGATTCAGAAGCCTCAAGGAATTAGGCGCCATCAACAAAAAAGAAAGACTGACCAGGCGGGGCAGGATCATGGCCCGCCTGCCCCTGGATCCGCGCATTGCCCGTATCATTGTCGAAGGCGCACGGCAGGGCGCATTACGGGAGATCATTGTCATCTGCAGCGCCCTTTCCATTCAGGATCCACGTACCAGACCGGCGGAAAAAGAGCAGCAGGCTGCCCGGGCCCAACAGGGATTTATTGATGGACGATCCGACTTTCTGACCCTGCTTAACATCTGGGATCAGTGGCAGGAATTCAGCAACGGCAGATTCAGCAGCGCAAAACTGAAAAAGTTCTGCACCACCCACTACCTCTCCTGGCAGCGGATGCGGGAGTGGTTTGATATCCATGCCCAGATTTCCCGGCTGCTGGCGGGAAACAAGGAATTTACCATCAACACCTCTCCGGCTGGTTATGCTGCCGTACACAAATCTCTTGCAAGTGGTTTTTTACGCAATATCGGCAAAAAAAAGCAGAAAAATACCTATATGGTCACCGGCGGTCGCGAGGTCACCATCTTTCCCGGTTCCGTACTGCACCGGACAAAAAACAGGATTAAAAAAGATGCTGCCGGCCAAAAGGAACATCAAAAAAACGCTGCTGCCGGAGCATCCTGGATAGTAGCCGCTGATTTTGTAGAAACTTCACGGCTTTTTGCCCGGATGGTTGCCGTCATTGATGAACAATGGTTGGAAGAGCTGGGCGGCTCACTCTGCACCTG
>JALSNT010000023.1 GCA_026986885.1 Desulfobulbaceae bacterium | reverse complement strand
AAAAAGAGGGGGCCATGGCAAACAGCCTTGTTAACGGTGGCGGAAAAAGAGTCCCGATTCTGTCGGGTAATTTTCATTCCACTCTGGTATAAGGCCCTGTACCTGATAAAGGAATGCTCAATTTAGGGATAAGGAAAGCATTTTCATGACCAACAGGGAAATCATATCCAGATTGTACCGGGTACTTGCTCCATATCGCGGCAAACTCATCCTCGCCATGGTTGGCATGGTCGCTGTTGCCGGCTTCAATGCTGCCCAGGCTTACATGGTCAAACCGCTGCTTGATGAAATTTTTGTTAATAAGGATAAAGAGTTACTTAACATACTCCCCCTTGCCCTGTTGGCCCTTTTTCTGGTTAAAGGTGTTTTTTATTTTATTTATTCCTATGTCCTTGAATGGGTGGGGCAATGTGTTATCCGTGATCTTCGCAATACCATCTATGCCCATATCAATAGATTATCCCTGTCATTTTTTCACAATACGCCCACCGGTGAGCTGATTTCAAGGATCATAAATGATGTCACCATGCTGCAGGGAGCGGTTTCCCACGCCCTGATCCGCGTGCTTCGTGATTTTTTCTCGGTGATCGGCTTGCTGCTGGTGATTTTCATCATGGACTGGCGGCTGGCCCTGATGTCCATGATTATTTTACCCATGGCCGCTGCGCCTATTATTATCTTCGGCAAGAAGTTCCGCCGGGTGTCCACCCGCTACCAGAAGAGCATCGGCGAGGCGACCAATATCCTTCATGAAACCATCAGCGGTGCCAGGATCGTCAAGGCCTTCTGTATGGAAAAGGCTGAGGAAAAACGGTTTGCCGACCGGGTAACCCATTTGTTTGATACCTTGATGACCGAAACCAGGTATCGATGCCTGTCCCATCCCATGGTTGAGTTTTTAGGCGGTGTGGGTATGGCCCTGATTATCTGGTTTGGCGGCACGCAGGTATTGAAAGGGCATTCGACTACTGGTACGTTTATGTCCTTTCTGACTGCGCTCATCATGCTCTATGAACCGGTCAAGGGCGTAAGTAAAATTAATTCCACTATTCAGTCAGGACTGGCCTCGGCCACGCGGATTTTCAGCCTGCTTGATACCCGTCCGGATATAGTCGAGTTTCCGGATGCAATCGAACTGCCACCTTTTCACGACCGCATAGAATATAAAAATGTGACCTTTTCCTATGGTAAAGATGAACCGGTTCTGCGCGACATCAATCTGCAGGTCCGGCGTGGTGAGATATTGGCGGTGGTTGGCCCGTCAGGCGGTGGAAAAACAACGCTTGCCAATTTATTGCCCAGGTTCCATGATGTCGCTTCAGGGGCAGTCCTCCTGGATGACCATGACATTCGGGATGTAACCCTGCATTCGTTGCGTCGGCAGATCGCCCTCGTCACCCAGCAGACAATCCTTTTCAATGATACGGTCCGCAATAATATCGGCTATGGGAGTCCGGACTGTAGTGAAGAAGAGATTCGGCAGGCCGCAGATGCGGCATTTGCCTTGAAATTTATTGAAGAACTGCCCCAGGGGTTCGATACTGTAATCGGCGAGTCCGGGGCCCGGCTTTCCGGCGGCCAGCGGCAGCGTATTTCCATTGCCCGGGCCATTTTAAAAGACGCACCTATCCTTGTGCTTGATGAGGCAACCTCCTCTCTTGATACCGAATCGGAACGTAAGGTGCAAAAGGCTTTGGAAAATTTGATGAAGAACCGGACCACCATTGTCATTGCCCATCGGCTCTCGACCATTAAAAATGCCGATCGTATTATTGTCATGCAGAATGGGCGCTTGGTGGAAGAGGGCAGTCATGATACCCTTTTGCAGCAAGGAGGGGTCTACGAGGGATTGCACTCCATGCAGTATGACGATTGAAGCAAAGGCAATCAAATAACATGATTTTTACTTTTTACGAGTTCATCAAATTCAGGAATAAGAATGTTTTTCGGTGAATGAGTAATTTATGACCGCTTACCGTGATTTGAAGAATCGATTATGATTGAGGCCGTGACCAAAAAGGAAAGTATCACTATTCGCGAGAGGGCAGGCCGGGCAAATCAGGTACTTGTCGCTCTTTTGGCATGTGCCCTGCCGTTATCCACCTCTGCGGTGAGTGTCCTGGCGCTTGCAGTTTTTCTTTGTTGGCTGATTGAGGGAAATTTCAGAAAAAAATGTGCTGTTATTGTCGCCAATCCGGTTGCGCTTGCCGTTTTTGCCTATCTTGGTATTCTCGCACTCGGTCTGTTGTGGAGCCCGGATATTCATGCCGGACTAATTGTCCTGCAGGCTCGGTGGAAAATCGCCTTGTTTTTTGTTTTTTTAACTGTAATCAATACCGAACGCCGAACCTTTTATACATCAGGCTTTTTAATCGGTTTGCTCATAGCCATGTCCATGACCTACCTTGCCTGGTTTGGTTATCTTCATTATTCGGATATCTCAGAGCATCATTTGACCCATAATACATTTCATGTGGTGTACAACCCTTTGCTGGCCTTCGGCATTTATCTGGTCCTGCACGATGTATTCTGGAAAAAGATGAGCAGTAAAATGCGTCTGGGGTTAGCGTTTCTTGCCGTCGGCATGATTTTTAATATGTTTATTACCGAGGGGCGGGCCGGACAGCTTGTATTTTTCGTGCTTATGAGCCTGCTTGTGGTGCAGATCTTTGAAAAAAATCGTCTGCAAGCCATGGTTGCTGCCTGCCTGTTAGTGCCGATTCTCTTTTATGCCGGTTACAGCTTGAGCCCGGTGTTTAAAAATCGCGTGGATAGCGCCCGGCAGGAAGTTATTATCTTTCACAACAATCCTAATACTTCGGTCGGACAAAGGCTGCAGTTCTGGTGCAATTCCTGGGGAATTATCCGGGAACATCCTCTGTTAGGCGTGGGAACCGGCGGTTTTCAGAAGGCTTATGCCCGGATCAATCACGCCAACAGCCCAACCTGTGTCGCTACGGACAATCCCCATAACCAATATGTCCTGGTTGCTGCCATGGTTGGTATTCCAGGTTTAACAGCCCTGCTTATGATTTTTTTCTCCATGTTTTATCAGGCATGGCGCAGACGGGATGAATGGCGCCGTATCCGCTTTGCCTTTCCTCTGTTTTTTCTTACCATCATGTTGACGGAATCGTATTTGAGAGTCTATGAAACCGGTTTTTTCTTCTCTCTGTTTGGAGCTGTTTTTTATGCATGTCCAGTTGCCGCCGATGCCGGTATTCATCGCCGTACTCACCAGTAACAAATAAGAAAAATGATGACCGCCGGTATATGTATTGTTATTGTCAATTATAACAGCGGCCATCTCCTCTGTCGCTGCCTTGACTCCATTAAAGCCCAAAATCGTGACGATTGCCGGGTCATTGTTGTTGATAATAACTCCGCTGATGACAGCCTGCAGTGTCTTTCTTCCGGATATGCAGAAGTGGATTGTATTGTCAATCGGCAAAACCTCGGCTTTGCTGTGGCCAATAACCAGGCCGTGTCCGGAAGCGACGAAGACCTGTTATTCTTTCTTAATCCGGATACGGAGGTCAAACCCGGATGTCTTGATGCCATTGAAGAGTTCATGGCCACGCACCCGGATGTCGGGTTGGCGGCACCCGCTCTTCTCAACATTGACGGTACCCCCCATTCTTCGCATGAATATATGTATCCCGGTGGTCGGTATGCTCCGGAGTTGTTCCAGAATCTTCCCGGTGATATCGCCTGGCTTCTTGGGGCGGCGTTAGTGGTCCGCAGAGACGTGTTTTGTGCGGTCGGAGGCTTTGATACCCGGTTTTTTCTCTATGCAGAGGATATTGATCTTTGTCTGGAGGTAAGAAAAAAAGGGTGGCCGCTTGCCCTGATTCCTGGGGCTGAAGTCATGCATATAGAGGGACAAAGCGAAAAAGGCGCTCCCTATGCAGAAGTGATGGAGCGCAAAATCAGGGCAGAGATTCTTTTTTTGAAGAAACACTATCCTCCGGCAATTGTCCGGAAAATTTGTTTTGTTCGCCTGCTGGAATCATGGTGGCGAATAGCTTGTTTGCAGGTCCTGGCAAAAGTAATCGGGTTAACTGCGGAGAATAAAGACAAACTTTCCAGGTACAGGGTGGTTTCCGGATTGTACCGGCAGTTGGAAGATGGGCAATAACGGTGAAAGTTGCTATTATTCATAACCAGTTACGCAACAGCGGCGGCATGGAGTCCTATATGCTGGCATTGATCCATGGTTTCCAGGAGGCTGGTGACGAAGTGCATGTCCATACCTATGACGTGGATAAGAAACTGGCGGACCGGCTGCATTGCACTGTTCACCGGATGCGACTGTTTTTTTTACCCGGTCGTTGGAAAAAATATTTTTTTCTTATGTCCTGTAATAAACGATTTGACCGGTCGTTCTATGATGTTTCCCTGGCCCTGACCAGGACTCCCGCTGCCCATATTGCCGTAATAGGAGGGGTCCATCCCGCATCTGTCGCCGTCCGTTCCGGTCGAGACCACTTGTTACGTCGCTTTCACGACCGCATGGAAAATGGATTCGAACGATCCATGTTTGCAGACTGCCCAAATATTTTAGTCCATTCCAAAAGAATCGCCCGCGAGATAATAAAATATTATCCTGATATAAATCCTGATAAGATTGCAGTAAAATATCCCCCTATTGATACGACTTTTTTTTCTCGGGTTTCAGGTGATGCCCTGGTTGGAGTAAAAGAAGAATTTCGGATTAAAGCAGACAGGATGACGTTTCTCTTCCCGTCCAGGGGCCATCGTCGCAAAGGGCTTTCGGAATTACTGTCTGCTTTTTCCAGGCTTGATCCTGATAAATATGAACTGCTGGTCGCCGGTGAAAAGATGAAGGGGTTTCGGAATATTCCAGCTAATGTTCGTTATCTGGGATATGTTGTCAACCTGTCCGGGCTTTACTCCGCTGTCGATTATACGGTTTTACCATCACATTATGAACCTTTTGGTCTGGCAGTGGTGGAATCCCTGCACTGTGGAACCCCGGTACTCATAGGCAAACAGGTGGGCGCCGCTGAAATTATCGGTGTTGAAGAGGGGGTGGTTCTTGATTCCACCACCGACCGGGATCTTGCCGAGACGATTGCCCGGCTGGAACCAAAAAAGATAGCGCCCGACTTTGTTCATCGTCATGGTCTGAGTATCAATCGCCATATAGAGGAAATCAAGGCACTGGTTCGTCGATGAAGCCGGCAGAAGAATAAAATTACATGAATTTTGAGTATAAAAAAATTCTCATCATAAAGCCAAGCGCTCTGGGAGATATTGTCCATACCCTGCCTTTTCTGGCTGCCGTCCATAAGCGGTTTCCGGCAGCGGAGATTCACTGGGTGGTTGCCCGGGGGCTGCACCATTTCCTTGAGGGGCATCCCATGATTACAAGGCTCTGGATCATGGATAAGGATCAATGGAAAAAGCCGGGACGCCTGCATCGCTCTATTCCGGAAATGATTCATTTCAGCAGGACACTTGCCGCCGAGCAGTTTGATGTTTCTGTTGATCTCTCCGGATTATTACGCAGTGGTTTGATTACCTGGGCGGCCGGAGCGAAAAAAAGAGTTGGTTTTTCCGACTCGGATGAGGGGAGTCCGTTT
>JALSNT010000022.1 GCA_026986885.1 Desulfobulbaceae bacterium | reverse complement strand
AATCGGTATCGGCATCAATACCGGCAGTGCCATTATCGGCAATGTGGGGTCGGACAACCGGATGGACTACACGGTTATCGGCGATACGGTCAATACCGCCGCCCGTCTGGAAGAACAGGCAGGGCCGGGTGAGATTGTCATCGGTGAACGTACGTATAACTCCATGCCCAAAAAATTGCCGGTAACCAACCGCCTTGAATTACAGGTGAAAAATCGTCGCAAGACAATTACCTGTTATACGATAAAGAAAAACGCAGGGCCGGACTTTTCCAAACAGGCCGAACATACCCCCGTCGAACCTGCCGCCCCGATTCCGGCCTGACTTATCTTTTCAGGCTGCCTTCAGTTTCTTTTTCTGAACAACTAAAAAAATTTTGACTTTCCCCTGCCGGCTACCATAGAATACCCATGTAAGAATAAGGAACGTATAGTAACCATAAATCACCTTAAAAATTCCTAACAACCTGTAGTGTATTGTCACGAGGACCACAGAATGAACTTTCTTAAAAACCTTCCCCTGAAAATAAAAATCCTGTTGATCGTCATTTTTCCGCTTGCCGGTTATCTCACATTATCTGCTCTTACCCTGACAAGTGATTACCGACAGTTAAAATCATATACGGCCATCCATGAGCTTTCCATATTGTCAAAACATATCAGCAGCCTTGTCCATGAGTTACAGAAGGAACGCGGCGCTTCCGCCGGTTTTTTAAGCAGCAAGGGACAAAAGTTTGCTGAAAAACTCTCCTCACAGCGACGGGACACCGATGCCAAAAAAGCAACCCTCAATGAATATCTGAAAAAATTCGACCTGAAAAAATTCGACCCCACCCTGGAGAATAAAATCAACAGGGCCAGGACCATGTTAGCCCGCCTTGGTGATGAACGGCGGGCGATTTCCAGTCAGCAGCGCACCACCAAAGAGGCCGTTGTCTATTATTCGGCGACCAACGCATCTCTGCTTGATATTATCGGTTACATGTCCCATCTGCCCGAGGATGCCGAACTTGCCGGCCGAATCGGCGCCTATTACAACTTTCTCCAATCCAAAGAAAGGGCCGGCAAAGAAAGGGCCGTTCTCAGTGGTGTCTTTGCCAAAGGAAGTTTCACCCCATACAGTTATTCACTTTTTATTCAACTGGTCACTGAACAGAATACCTATCTTAATGTCTTCAAAGCCCTAGCCACCCCTCAGGAGCTGGACTATTACAGCCGCACAGTCAGCGGCCCTGTAATTGATCAGGTCAACCGGATGCGGCAGATTGCCCAAAAAGTCAACCTTAACCGGGACGAAAATTTCAACGTAGACCCGATCAACTGGTTTGACACCATTACCAAAAAAATCAATCTGCTGAAAAAGGTCGAGGACTACCTGTCGGCAAACATTCAGCGGCATGCGCAGTCCCTGGCCGCTTCCCAGAAAAAGAAAATAACGATTGCCCTGACACTTTTTGTCATTATCACCGCTGTCTGCCTGTTTCTGCTGTTTTTCATCACCTCTCTTATTCTGCAGGGAATCAGAAGGGCAACGGCAGTCGCCCTGGAGCTGGCCGAAGGTAAAGGAGATCTGACAAAACGAATGAAGTTGGGAACCAGAGATGAAATAGGCATGCTGGGGCAGGCAATTGACAAAATGCTTGATAATCTCTCGGCCATGGTCAAACAGATTCAGGAGATCACCACCTCTCTGGACTCGTCCAATGGTGAATTGACTGCGGTCTCCGGCGAAATGAATGAGGCAACCGAAAACGTCGCCGGCAGAGCCAGCATGGTTGCGGCAGCTGCCGAGGAGATGAGCGCCAACATGGATACGGTGACGGTGGCCGTGGAAGACGCCTCCCATAATGTGGCCAGCGTTGCCTCGTCCACCGAAGAAATTGCCTCCATCAGCAAAGAGATCGCTGAAAATACGGAAAAAGCTCGTGATATTACGACAAAAGCAGTCAGTCAGGCGGCAAATTCATCCGACCGGGTGAACGAACTGGGCCGGGCCGCCGATGAAATCGGCAAGGTCACGGAAACCATTACCGAGATTTCAGAACAGACCAACCTGCTGGCACTCAACGCGACCATCGAGGCCGCCCGCGCCGGTGAAGCCGGCAAGGGGTTTGCCGTGGTCGCCAATGAGATTAAAGAGCTGGCCAAACAGACGGCCGATGCCACTCTGGAAATTAAAACCAGGATTGAGGGAATCCAGAAATCCACCAAGGGCACGGTCTCTGAAATAGAGGAAATTTCAAAGGTCATCAACGAGATCAACGAAATCGTTACCGGCATCAGCACATCAGTTGAAACCCAGACCACCACCACAACCGCCATTGCCGGCAATATCAACCAGGCATCCCAGGGCATTATGGAGGTGACGGAAAACGTTTCCCAGGCCTCCACCGTTTCCAGAGAGGTTGCCCAGGATATCGCCGAAGTCGATCAATCTTCCGGGCAGGTGCTTGAAAATACGACAAACGTCATAAAAACGGCCGAGCAGTTAAATGAACTGGCCGGGCAGTTGCAACATCTGGTCGGCAATTTCAAGGTAT
>JALSNT010000021.1 GCA_026986885.1 Desulfobulbaceae bacterium | reverse complement strand
AACCGGAAATATCCTGCAGCCAGCCATCCATGGCGGCCAGGGCCAGGTCCGCCCGCAACCTGCCCCGGTCTTTTTTTCGTAGTTTTTTTTCAAGAGGTGGAAAGAGGCCGAAATTAACATTAGAAGGCTGGAAACGACGGGGCTCGCTGTCCGTCAAATGGCGTACAAGAGCGCCATGGGCCGTGACCGCCGGCGGCACCTGCAAAACTTTTCCCTGCAGGCAAGACGCGGCGTGCAACCCGGCCAGCAGCCCCATGGCCGCCGACTCCACATACCCTTCCACCCCGGACAACTGTCCAGCTAAAAACAGACCCGGTCTTTTTTTCATCTGCAGCCTCCGGTCAAGCAATTCGGGGGCGCAGATAAAGGTGTTGCGGTGAATCGAGCCCAGGCGGACGAAATCCGCCTCTTCCATGCCCGGAATAGTTCGAAAAATCCGTCTCTGTTCCGGATAGGTCAGCTTGGTCTGAAAACCGACCATATTATACATGCTCCCCTCCCTGTTTTCCGGGCGTAACTGGACAACGGCGTGGGGGACACGGCCGGTTTCAGGATGGGCCAGACCAACCGGCTTCATGGGGCCGAAGCGCAAGGTATCACGTCCGCGCTCGACCATCACTTCAATGGGCAGACATCCCTCAAAATATTTTGTCTCTTCAAAATTTTTCAACGGTACGGTATCAGCGGCGGCAAGCATGTCGATGAAGGCATTATACTGCCTTTCATCCATTGGACAGTTCAGATAGTCGCCGGGAGTATGGTCATCCCAGCGTGATTTACGATAAATAACCGTCAGATCCAGGGAATCACCACTGACTATCGGGGCAATGGCATCATAAAAGGCCAGGTGGCGCTCTCCGGTCAGCCGGACAAGGCTATCCGTCATGGCTTGCGACGTCAGCGGGCCGGTGGCCAGAATCACCGGCGCCTCCATCTGTGGCGGCAGTTCGGTGACCTCCTGTCGAATAATGTTAATATGCGGGTGTTCTTCTATTTTTTTACTTATAAAAGCGGAGAATCGATCCCGATCAACGGCAAGGGCGCTGCCCGCCGGTACTGCCGTGGCATCCGCCGCCTGCATAATCAGTGAATCAAGCCTGCGCATTTCTTCTTTCAGCAGGCCGACAGCCGAAGTAACCGCATTGGACCGCATGGAATTGGAACAGACCAGTTCGGCAAGCAGCTCCGATTCGTGTGCCGGGCTGAACAAAAGCGGCTTCATTTCAAACAGGGTAACGAATGCTCCTCTGCGGACCGCCTGCCAGGCAGCTTCACAACCGGCTAATCCGCCGCCGATAATTGTAATTTTCTTGTTGTTGTCCATTGGTTCAAGCCGTCAGGGACGGATAATTTCCACATCCAGTCGCTTCCGCCCCCACTGCACAGCATCCCCGTGCGAGGTAAAAAAGAGGTCAATACGCCCGGGTCCCTTGATAGCTCCGCCCCGGTCCGCGACCACGCCCCACCCCCAGCCGGGTACATACATGCGGGTACCGAAGGGATAATATTTCGTGTCAGCGGCAATGGTACCGTCTTCATGCGGCCAGAGCCAGGGGAAAACAATCCGCACTGGAATCATCCATGGGTGGGTAAGAGAGTTCAGGGACAACAATCCCGGCTGCGGTTCAGCCGGGTCGCTGCCGTCTGCTGTTTTACCTGAATAGATCATTCCCTTGTTTGCTCCGTCACTGACATATTTATTCCAGAAATCAAGTTTGAGAAATTTCCAGCTTCCCCGTTCCCAGGAACAGCAGTGGCCGCAGCCGCAATAGGCGGTGGTTTCAATAATCCTGTGTTCCGTGCGGGCGCAGCCGGCAAGCAATAAACAGCAACAAAAAAAGGCACAGAACACCCCGGGTGCACCTGTGCCTTTTTTTGTATCAGGAAAATCAATAGCGGTAATAATCCGGTTTGTACGGGCCATCAACCGGCACTCCTATATAGTCGGCCTGTTGTTCACTTAACACCGTCAGGTGGGCGTCGATCTTTTTCAGGTGCAGCCGGGCCACCTTTTCATCCAGTTTTTTGGGCAGGAAATAGACCTTATGTTCATATTTTTCCGAATGGTTCCAAAGCTCTATCTGGGCCAGCACCTGATTGGTAAAAGAGTTTGACATAACAAAGCTCGGATGGCCGGTGGCGCACCCCAGGTTGACCAGCCTGCCCTCGGCCAGCACAATAATACGCTTGCCGTCGGGAAAAATCACGTGATCGACCTGTGGCTTGATATTTTCCCAGGGCAAATCACGAATACCGGCAATGTCGATTTCCGAATCAAAATGACCGATATTGGAAACAATGGCCTGGTCCTTCATCATCTCCATATGGGCGCGGGTAATGACCTTCAGGTTGCCGGTACAGGTAACAAAAATATCACCGACCGGCGCCGCCTCTTCCATGGTTACCACCCGATATCCCTCCATGGCAGCCTGCAGGGCGCAGATCGGATCGACCTCGGTAACGAGAACAGTTGCCCCCATGCCGCGCAGGGCCTGGGCACATCCCTTGCCGACGTCGCCATAACCGACCACCACCCCGATCTTACCGGCGATCATCACATCGGTTGCCCGCTTGATACCATCAATCAACGATTCCCGGCAGCCGTACAGGTTATCGAACTTGGATTTGGTCACCGAATCATTGACGTTAAAGGCCGGGGTAAGCAACTTGCCGTCCCGGGCCATCTCATTGAGCCGATGGACACCGGTGGTGGTCTCTTCAGAGACACCACGTACGTCTTTGAGCAGTTCGGGATACTTCTCATGCATGACCAATGTCAGGTCGCCGCCGTCATCCAGCAGCATATTGGGCCGCCAGCCGTCCGGGCCGAAAATGGTCTGGTCAATGCACCACCAGAATTCTTCTTCACTCTCACCTTTCCAGGCAAAGGTGGGAATACCGGCGGCAGCCATGGCCGCGGCAGCATGGTCCTGGGTGGAAAAAATATTGCAGGATGACCAGCGCAGCTC
>JALSNT010000020.1 GCA_026986885.1 Desulfobulbaceae bacterium | reverse complement strand
GATATCATCCCGTCCCAGGCATTGGGCTGATCCAGTGGTGGCCCATCTGAAGGCGTCATAATGGGTGATCGATGCCGAGCCATAGTGTAACCGTTGCAGCATCAGGGCCTGCCGGGCTTCCTGGATCATATTTGAGCAGTCGTTGGAGGCCGATCCGTCAACACCGAGGCCGACAGGGGAACCTGCCTGCTGCAGTTCTTTGGTGCGACATATTCCCGAACCAAGAATCATGTTTGAGCTTGGGCAGTGGCTGATGCCGACCCCGGCCTGGCCCAGTCGGGCGATTTCTCCATCGGTAAAATGGATGCCGTGAGCCAGCCATACGTCGTCAGCCAGCCAGTCGACGCGCTCCAGGTAATCGACGGGCCGGACTCCAAAAAGCTCCAGGCAGAAGTCGGTTTCATCTTGGGTTTCGGCCAGGTGTGTATGCAGCCGGACCTTTTTTTTCCGGGCAAAGGCAGCGGTTGTTTGCATTAGTTCCTCGCTGACGGAAAACGGTGAGCAGGGAGCCAGTGCCACCTGCAGCATGGATCCTTCCCGGGCGTCGTGATATTGGTCGATGACCCGTTCGCAGTCTGCGAGAATTGTGTCTTCATCCTGGATAGTATTTTGTGGAGGCAGGCCGCCATCATCTTCACCAAGACTCATGGATCCACGGGTCAGTGTTGCCCGGATACCGATCTGTCGTATGGCATCAACCTGAATATCAAGGGCTTCCGGTGCTGCCTGCGGGAAGATATAATGGTGGTCCGAGGTCGTCGTACATCCTGAAAGCAACAGTTCGGCCGCGGCCAGTCGGGTGGCCACGTGGATCATCTCTTCGGTAAGCCCGGCCCAGACGGGATACAGGCTTGTGAGCCAGGGAAACAACGCCTTGTTCAGCGCTGCGGGACAGGCACGGGTAAGGGTCTGGTAGAAATGATGGTGGGTGTTGATAAGCCCCGGCAGCACCACATGGCTTGCAGCGTCAAAGACCCGGTCAACCGTGCCTGTCGGCTGGCTTCCACCTGCCACCAGCTCGAAGATTCTGTCTTCCCGAACAACGACACCGCCGGTCGCATCCAGGCTGTCATCGGTAAAAACGGCCAGGGGATTTTTTATCCACAGATTCATTGGCTTTCAGCTCAGCTTTTCCAGCAGGCCGGTGCGTTCGTTGAAATCCTCGATCAGCCGGTCGATCTCTTCCATGCATCCGGGGATGCCGGTCCAGTAATCCGGGTCATACCATTGGGCCTGGATCTCTTCAAAGCTTTTGCCCTGTTGTTCCACCCAGGTGAAATATTTCAGGTTATGGATGCGCTTGCGGTCCACATAACTGAGTTCCAGCATGTTGTCCGTAGTTTCGCCGAGCAGGTAACGATGAAATGCAGCCGCGGCGTCCATGTTCGTGAACTCTCCCTCCTCCTCGCTCAACTCGACCAGGCGGCTCTGGTACATTTCCATGGAGTCGGTGGCCATGGTGATGATGATATCCTGCTCATTCATCTCGTAGTATTTGGCCGTTTTTATGGCGGCCAGCACATTGGCGACGCTGGAAATGCCTAACAGATCAAGCCTGTCAACCAGCTCCGGCGCAACGCCCTGGTCGGCAAGATATTCCCGGCCCGCTGGTTCGTTGAACAGCCGGATCAAGCCCATGGGACCATTATCGTCAATGGCGGTGACAATGTCGGTATTCTTGACGTTGTGGATCCAGGGCACATGTTTGTCGCCGATGCCTTCGATCCGATGAGCGCCGAATCCGTTGTGCAAAAGAGTGGGGCACTGCAACGCTTCACTGGCCACAATCTTTGCATACGGAAACTGCTCTTTTAAGAAATCACCACAGGCAATGGTGCCGCCGGAACCGGTATTGGATACCATGGCTCGGAAGCGATCGCCGGTTTCCATGATTTCATCCAGGACTTCTTTCATGGCGTGACCTGTCACCTGGTAATGCCAGAGATAGTTGCCGAATTCATCGAACTGGTTGAAGATGGAAAGATCCTGACCCGAGTTACGCAGCTCCCAGCATTTATCAAAGATTTCCTTGACGTTGGATTCGGAACCCGGTGTTTTAATGGTTTCTCCGGCCACTCCGGCCAGCCAGTCAAACCGTTCCCTGCTCATTCCCTCGGGAAGAATGGCGATGGAATCGCAGGCCAACAGGTTGGAATCGTAGGCGCCGCCCCGGCAGTAGTTACCCGTGGAAGGCCAGACGGCCTTCATGGTGGTCGGATCAAACTGACCGGTGACCAGGCGCGGCACCAGACAGGCGTAGGCGGCCCCGACCTTATGGGCGCCGGTGGGAAACCATTTGCCGAGCAGAATGACGATGCGGGCGCTTACCCCGGTCAGTTCTTCGGGGAGGACCAGGTAATTGACACCGCCGAATTTTCCTCCTTTCTCCCTTGGCTCATTGTGCCAGTTAATGCGAAAGAGATTGAGCGGGTTGAGATCCCACAGGCCGACATCCTCAAGTTGTTGTGTAATTGCCGGTGGAATAAGGGACGGATCGATCATCTGTTTGAAGGTGGGGATGATGATTTTCTGTTCCTTTGCCCGCCCAATGGCATTTGCAAGTTTGTCTTCATTGTGCAGGCTCAGGTCAATTAAATCGTTCATATTGGTTCCTTATAGTATTTTATGATGTTGCATTACTCTTTTGAATTCCCCAAGATTGGGTTCAATGAGATTTGCTTTGCTGCCGACCATTTCCACGGCTTTCATGGTACTTGTAATATCTTTGAGTCCATTGCCGGTATTGAGGACGACAATACGTTCGTCCGGCTGCACCAGTCCTTGGGCTGCCGCCTTGATGAGACCCGCATAGGCAGCGGCCCCGGCTGGTTCGGCAAAAACGCCGGTGCCCCTGGCCAGCCAGGGAATTGCGGCCAATATTTCATCATCACTGACCTGAATATAGGCGCCACTGGTTTCTCTAACGGCTGCCAGCGCCTTGATGCGGTCTCTGGGTAGACCGGCGCTGATACTGTCTGCAATTGTCCGACCGGAAACAGGGGCTTTGTGCAAAACATCTTCTTTATTTGTCCATGCCTCATAAAGAAAACTGGAACCCTCTGCCTGGACGCCGATGAGGCGGGGCATATGATTAATCCAGCCCAGGGCCAGCAGATCTTTGAGTCCCTTATGCAGTCCCCCTATGATGCAGCCATCTCCAACGGAGACAAAAATAACATCCGGGGCCTGCCAGTGCATCTGTTCACAGATCTCGTAAGCAGCGGTTTTTTTGCCCTCGCTCATGTATGGGTTATAGCCGGTGTTTCGGTTGTACCAGCCATACTCGACAGCCGCTTCCAGGCAGAGCTCAAAGGCATCATCATAGGTGCCTTTGACCAGCATGACCGTGGAGTTGTAAACGAGAAGCTGGGCGATTTTGGCCGGTGGCGCGGACTGAGGCACAAAGATTACATTTTTTTGACCTACGCTTGCGCAGATTCCGGAAAGGGCGGCCGCGGCATTGCCGGTGCTGGCGGTGGTAATAATTTTTGCCTCTTTTTCCCGTGCCTTGACCACCGCGACGGCGCTGGCCCGGTCTTTAAAACTGGCCGTGGGCAACCGGCCATCATCTTTTACCCACAGATGTTTGATCCCCAATTGCCGTGCCAGTTCGGGCGTATCATAGAGCGGCGTCCAGCCGATGGCAAGCGGCGGCGGGGTCACATCGGCATGCACCGGCAGCAGCGGTTTATAGCGCCAGATGGACATATCCCGGTTGTCGGCCAGCGTGCCGGGGCTGATCCGGCTTTTTATCAGCTCATAATCATAGTGAACGTCGACAATGCCGTCATTTCCATGCTCCGGACAGATATAGTCTATCTCGTCCGGGCTGTATTTTTTGCCGCAGATGAGGCATTGCAGGTAGAGAATGTGGTCCATGTTTTATAAGGCCTTATTGATGAGAGCAAGCACGTCCTGCTCGGTTTTGACGGTCAGCACATCGGCAGCGTCGATAGTATATCCGTACTTGTGGGCGATACGTTCATACAGGGGACGCCGGTGGGCGATCAGGTGCGGAAAGACCCACTGGACGAAATCATCAGGATCCATCTCGTCGGTGTGCTCGAGGTGGTTGGCTTTAAGGTAGGTGTCAATGGAGTGATCAAGAAAGTGTTCGTTGTAATACATGGGCTTTGGATCAGCCTGAGCCCGCTGAATCAGCATTTTTTCCATGGTGTCATCGGCCCGCAGATAGATGATGAGTGAGCGTTGCGCCAGTTCGTCCCAGACCTCTTCATCGGTCAACTCACAGATACTGCCGCCGGTATCATTTAAAAAGTGAGCACGGTCGTAGAGGTTCCGAGCCTTGTCGATAAATGAACCGACATCGCCAATCGCCTGAATTTCCGCCTCCCTGTGCAGGCGCTGCCGCCGCTTGAACTCTGCCGGCGAGCTGCCGCCAAGGGCGGGATTACCGATTTTTCCGAGAAAGGTGGCAACCGGTTTCAGGTGCTGGAAGGTGATGTTGCTGCGAAAGGAAATCGAGTCACTCAGGATCAGGTCACGGAGAAAGGGCTGCTGCAGGGCATGCCGCTTTATATTGTCGAGGATGGGCTCTTTCAGGTAACGGGTGCCGATTCGGTAATCGACGGAATAGTGAAACCAGGTATCTGTCGGCAGCACTCCGGCAAGGGTGGTCTTGCCTACCCCGGACATGCCCATCAGGGTGATGACCTTATGCGGCCATTGCTGAAACTCTGTTTTGCTGATTTTCATGCCGCCTCAACCGGAGCTGCGTGCGTTTCACCGGTCATCAGCAGGCCGATGGATTCCCGGGTGGCCTTGTCACGTTCGACAATTCCCATGATTCTGCC
Source organism: Desulfobulbaceae bacterium (assembly GCA_026986885.1). The sequence continues at coordinate 793 of JALSNT010000020.1, read as the reverse complement.
TTCAAACATGACCGCTATCCGATCCGACAGGGCCATGACCTCGTCCAGGTCCTCGGAAATCACTATGGAAGCCGTACCCCGTTGCCGCTGTTCAGCGATGCGTTCATGGATATACTCTGCCGCGCCGATATCCACGCCCCTGGTGGGCTGGGAGGCAAGGAGTACTCTGGGTTCGGCATCCAGCTCCCGGGCCATGATCACTTTCTGGATATTACCGCCGGACAGGTTTTTGGTCGTGGTGTCGATACTGGGTGTTTTGACCGCGTATTCCTCGACCAGCCGTTCGCTGTGCTGACATATTTCCCCAAAGCAGAGAAAACCATTTTTAGAGAAGGGATTGTTCCCGTGGTTGAGGAGAATCAGGTTTTCTTTAATATCAAATTCGCCGACCGCCCCGTCTTTCATGCGTTCTTCCGGGACATAGGAAAAACCGATATTGCGAACCTGGCCGGGTTTGCAGAGGGTGGTATCGCGGCCGTTGATGATTATTTTGCCGGCGGTTGGGGTGCGCAGCCCGGCTATGGCCTCGGCAAGCTCCCGCTGGCCGTTACCGGAAATGCCTGCAATACCAAGTATTTCTCCGCTTTTTACTTCCAGGCTCAATCCCTGGACGGCATGACGGCCCCGGTCCCCTTCAACATACAGGTTCTCAATGACCAGCAGTGGTTCTCCCGGCTGTACGTGGTGCTTGTCCGGGGCGAGTTTGACCTCACGACCAACCATCATCCGGGCCAGGTCATGCCGGTCTGACTGCTTCGGTGTGGTTGTCCCCGTTACCCGGCCATGGCGGAGA
>JALSNT010000019.1 GCA_026986885.1 Desulfobulbaceae bacterium | reverse complement strand
CGGTATATGCAAAATTTTTGGAATCCAGGGCGTGGGGTGCAAAGACGAGAGAGAAGCAAGGTGCTTTTGTTTTTTTAAAAATGCAGTTCAGCCGCTGGTCTTCTCCCTCATTTATGGGGATATCCACCGTTGCCATTGCATTGTCATGGAACTGATTTATAATTTCCTTTATACCGGCCACTGCACAACCTTGGGTTTTGGGACATGTTGGGACAGGATTTATAGAGGCATCCTCATCGTCGGTGGTTATAGAACAATGTGACCTGATTTTAATTCAGGTGTTAAAAAACAAATGGAGAGCCGGATGAGCAACACCCTCCTCCTTAACATTTTAATGCATTTAAATTATTATCTATCTCATATACCAGATGGAAAAAAAAATCAATAAACGGCAGTGATCGAGGAAATATTTGATGTTTTTTTGATATATTGCAGCGGATGCTGGGGGTCGGGAAGAAAGACTTTTATTGCCCCGGGGCAGAAAACCGCCAGGTGCAGTGAGTTGGCTTGTTCGGAGAAAAGGGGAGCTATACTTCTACTTCGATGTGGTCGGCTTCGTTGTTACGCAAGGTTAAGGTGCCGCCCATTACCCGCAGGGCAACGGGGTCGTTGAGCGGAGCTCGTTGTTTGATGGTAATGGTTGTTCCCGGGACAAGTCCCATTTCCCGAATGCGTCGGCCCAGCTCGCCGCCGACTTTGACAGCGGTAATAGTGCCGCTTTGATTGATCTGCATTGAGCGAAGATTTATATGGGCCATGTATCATCCCTTTAAAAAATTCAAACCTGAATTAAGGTCAAAGAAAAAGCCGTCTGTCCATTCTTTTTGATCTGTTGTCGAATTTTTTCATTTTCGCCCCATACCGTTTTCCACTCAGAAGATTTCTACATAAAGCCGTCCTCTGATAAAGTCAATCTATTTCATCGCAATGATGGATTTTGACTTGCGGCACCGGAAAAAGCGTTGTTATTGAAAAGTGTCAACAGCGATCATTTTCATTTCTTCTTGACAAAAGATCAACGCGTTTTACTATGGGTTGGAAGATTGGAAATCTGACAAAAATAAAAAATATGAAAAACAGCCTCGCTCTACATTTGCTTCTATCTGGACTGCACAGGAAAACTGTGGCGGATAGGAGGCGTTTATCCTGAGAGCGCAGGTACATAAACGACTTTATTCGGCCACGGTTTTTAAAAACCGTGGCTTTTTTTTTGACATTTCCGGAGATCAGATATGAACAAGGATGCGTTAAAGAAGTATCGTCCCTATCCCAAAATCAAGTTGCCCGATAGAACATGGCCGGATAAGACCATTGACAGGGCACCCGCCTGGTGCAGTGTCGATCTGCGGGACGGCAATCAGGCGCTTATTCAACCAATGAATGTTGAAGAAAAACTGGAAATGTTTCAGTTGTTGGTTGATGTTGGTTTTAAGGAGATTGAAATAGGTTTTCCTTCGGCTTCAAAAGTTGAATTTGATTTTTCCCGACTACTGATTGAGCGCCATCTTATTCCCGAAGGTATTGTCATTCAGGCCTTGACCCAGTCTCGTGAGCATTTGATCAAAAAAACTTTTGCATCGTTTGCAGGAGCTGACAGCGCCGTCGTCCATCTATACAATTCAACCTCCACTCTGCAGCGGCAGGTCGTCTTTAAAAAAGGACGACGTGAGATCATTGATCTGGCCGTTGAAGGCGCAAAGCTCATTGCCGAGGAGGCCAAGAAAACACAGACCGACATCCGTTATGAATATTCACCAGAGAGTTTTACCGGCACCGAGCTGGATTTTGCCGTTGAAATCTGTGATGCCGTTATGGAAGTCTGGCAGCCGACTCCGGATCGACCGGTTATCATCAATCTTCCGGCAACGGTGGAGATGGCAACGCCCAATATCTATGCCGATCAGATCGAATGGTTTATCCGGCATATGAAAAATCGTGACTGTGCCCTGATAAGTCTGCATGCCCACAATGATCGTGGTACTGCGGTGGCGGCAACCGAACTGGCCTTGATGGCTGGTGCCGACAGGGTTGAGGGCACTCTGTTTGGTAATGGTGAACGGACCGGCAACGTGGACATTCTCACCCTGGCACTTAATATGTTCAGCCAGGGTATTGATCCCTGTCTTGATTTTTCCAACATCAACCGGGTGATCAATGTTTATGAACGGTGTACCCGCCTCAATGTTCATCCCAGGCATCCCTATGCAGGGGAGTTGGTATACACAGCTTTTTCCGGATCCCATCAGGACGCGATCAATAAGGGAATGAATTATTTGGAAGAGCAGGACATGGAATTATGGGCAGTTCCCTATCTCCCGATCGACCCCGGCGATGTCGGCAGAAGTTATGAGTCGATAATTCGCATAAACTCCCAGTCCGGCAAGGGCGGCGCTGCCTATATCATGGACAGGGAGTTCGGTTTTAAACTTCCCCGGGCAATGCAGCCCGGATTTGGTAGAGTTATTCAAGAGAAAAGCGACCGGGCGGGAAATGAGTTGACAGTGGAAGTTGTTTTACAGACTTTTGAGCAGGAATATCTTCTTAATGCGGGCTGTTATCGTCTGCAATCTTTCCATGTTTTGAAACGGCATGTTGACCGGACAGAAGAACTTTCCACCGCTGAAGTAGAGGCTGCCCTGTTTATTGATGACCATGAAGTCATGGTCAAGGGTAAGGGAAATGGCCCACTTGACGCCTTTTGTGCCGCCTTGAAACAGGGGACCGGCCTGGAATTTTCGCTGCATTCTTACCATGAACATGCGTTAACCCGGGGATCGTCATCCAAGGCCGTTGCCTATATCGAGATTATCAATGAACGGGGAGAAAGCTGGTGGGGCGCAGGATTGGACACGGATATTATCATAGCCTCCATCAAAGCCCTGCTGTCTGCTTTAAACAGGAATTGTCTCTTTTACCGGGAGCATCATAATGAAAGGTAAATTCTTATGTTTCACCCTTGTTGCCGTTTTTTTCAGTTACTGGTTTATTGGGGCGGCATCCGCCGAAGAGATAGGCCGGGTGAGTACCACTTTTAAAATGATCGGCGCAAATGATAAGATTGTGATTGAGGCCTTTGATGATCCCGATATACCGGGTGCCACCTGTTATGTCAGCCGAGCCAAGACAGGGGGGATTTCAGGTGCCCTTGGAGTTGCGGAAGACAAATCGGATGCCTCACTTGCCTGTCGGCAGACCGGCCCCATCCGGCTTACGGGAAAAATAATCCGGGGCAGGGAAGATGGCCGCCGGGTTTTCAAAAAGTCCACTTCGCTGCTGTTTAAAAAATTACAGGTAGTGCGTTTTTATGATAAAAAGCGCAATGTCCTGGTATATCTCAGTTATAGTGATAAACTGGTAGAAGGATCACCGAAGAATTCCATTTCCACCATTGTCATCCGGCCGTGGAGCCTGGGGGTTAATGCGCCGGTCAGCACTGGAAACAGCAGGTAGCCGGTCAAATATGAACCGGGCGATTTTCATTTCGCCCCAAGCTGTATGTTTTGTGCTGTTTCATTGAAGTTAAAGCCGGCCCGGCACAGCACAATGCATGCGGATTGGAGTTGAAACGGAACCCCTCAATTCAGGCACCAGTTTTTATCATCAAGAATTGCTCCCTGGGTTGAGATCACCACCTGGCGTACGGGTACGGTCGCCCCGGCATCGGTATAGGCCTTTTTGACAATCTGCAGCATAGTGGAGCAGCAGGGAACCTCCATGATGAGGATGGTGATAGAGTTGAGTTTTCTGGTTTGCAACATTTCCGTAAAGCGATCCACATACATCTGCTGATCATCAAATTTAGGACAACCCATCATCACAACCCGGCCCTTAATAAAATCCTGCTGCAGACCGCCATAGGAAACAGCCGTGCAGTCGGCGGCAATCAGCAGGTCGCAATTCTCAAGAAAGGGTGCCGTCGGTGGAATGAGACGAATCTGTACCGGCCAGTGGGACAATGCGCAACCGGCTTGCGAGGTCGGTTCATTAGCGGCCTGACAGGGGGTGATCGGCTGCATGGTCTTTATCTGTGCGGATGGGCAGCCGCCGGATTTTTCTTTTTTCTTTTTATCGGCAAGGAATTGTTCAACTGCGGCTTCGTTGAATTCTTCCGCTTCCCGTTCGACAATTTTAAGTGCGCCTGTAGGGCAGGACCCGAGACAGGCCCCTAAACCGTCGCAGAGGTTATCAGAAACCAGTTTGGCCTTGCCGTCGATTATCTGCAGGCTGCCTTCAGCACAGTCAGGAACACATTCGCCGCAGCCGGTACAGAGCTCCTCGTCGATTTCTATGATTTTACGCATTATTTTCATGGGATATCCTTCAGGTAATCAGTTCAATCTGAATTCAGGTTCAGGTTAAAGACTTACTGCACGAGTTTTTCCAGAGTTTTTTTACCTTCTTTCGCCCCGGCCTCGGTCATGAATGATGAGACGAGTATTTTTTGCAGATGTTCTTTGCCGTGTGGTTTGTCCCGGTACAGTTCCGCCATGTTGACGATAAGATCCGCGTCATACAACACCTTGAAGTTGATGGTTTCCTCTTCCCTTGGTGAATGATGATGACCGATGATGTCACAGACCTCATCAATAAGTTCCGGTGGCGCTTTTAACTCGTTAAGGATTTGCCGGGCAACGGGCGGCCCCTCGATGTGTTGATATTTGGCGGAAGAAGAGTTGTATTTCATCTCGGCATTTTTTATCCCGATATCGTGGAGATAGGCACATGCCATAATTATCATCATATCGCCGTCATCCTGGGCCTTGGCAATTTTTTCAGCATGTTCGGCAACATCAAGCGCATGCTGAATCCGTCGCTCGTCACTACCGAAATATTTGCGCATGGCCATGGAAATACGGTCCTTGAACAGGTCACCTTGTCTGGCGATCAACTCCGGGGGCAAGGAGCCAAGGCACTGCTCGGCATGCGGGCAATACGAGGCGCAGCCAAAATCCATTTTCGGATTGAGCATTCGTTGTCCGCACTTTCTACATTTCTGCCGGCTGTCATCCTTGAAAAATTCAATAGTGTGGCCACAGTTCGGGCACTGTGTTTCAAAAACATCATCTCCGCTCCAGTAGCGGCTGTCCTGTCCAGGGCATTTCATGGCAGTCCTCGTTGAGAGTCAGGATCATTCCAATACATTTTTTCTTAATTCTTCAATGCCTGTCCGTTCCATAAAACGGGCACTTCTGGTTTTGTGTTTGGCAGTCTTCAGATAATAGTTAAGCGTTTTTTTAATCATAGCAACGGCTTCATCATCGCTTAGTCCTTCAGCAACCGTATCACCTATGCGCGGTTTACCGGCGGCGTTGCCGCCAAAGATCAGACGCCAGCCATTTTTTTCGCCAAGCAGGCCGATATCACGCATCCAGGATTCACAGCAGCACATCCGGCAACCGGAAATACCCACTTTAACCTTGTAGGGCAGGGGGCCGTCCAGTTCCATAGCTGCCATGGCTTTCGCCATTTTTTCGGTCGGCTGTATGCCGAATTTGCACCAGTTTTTCCCTGGACACGCCTGCACATAATGGACGCGATTGCGGGCATGGGGTGGTTTGGGCGGCAGGCCAAGTTCCTGCACAAGCTGTTTATGCTTTTCCGGTTCCAGGCCATGG
>JALSNT010000018.1 GCA_026986885.1 Desulfobulbaceae bacterium | reverse complement strand
GTATTACCGGACCCAGGGGACGGGAGCGAAGAAAACAATTCCGGCAGGACCCTGTGGGCGGCAAGGTACTGACCGTTCTGGTCGCCAAAGGAACCGTACTTCCCAAGGATCTTGACTGCAAAAATTATAAAGTAGCACTCCGCTTTATAAAAAAATAGCCGACCGACACGGCTCCGGTTCCTTTCGTCCCGCTATCTGGTATCAGAACGGCTGCATGGTCCAGATACCGCAGGGACAGGTATCGGCACAAAAGCCGCAGGCAATACACTTGCGGTCATCGGAGACATATTCATAATTAACGCCGTCAGGATCTTCGGCCACAATCTCGCGCCGGGAAATGGCATGGGTCGGACAGATGGTCTCGCAGAGGTGACAGTCCCGGCAGGAACCGCAACTCAGACAACGGGCTGCCTGGTGATTTTCCGTATCACCCTTTTCCTCAGCCGGATCATAATGGGCAATGGTCAGCGCCTCATACTTGATCAGTTTTTTGGCAAATGGTTTCCATTCCTCACCCTTCAAGGTCGCGGCCAGAAATTCACCGGTTCTCTTGCCGGCACCAAGGGCATTGGTGGCCAGACCTGGCCGTTCCACATCACCAACGGCAAAGATTTTAGGATCACTGGTGCGACCTGTTTCATCGGTCTTGATCCAGGACCCGCCCGCCACCTTGACCACCTCGACGGAATCCGGCAAAAAGGGCAGCTGCGGCACGTCGCCGATGGAAATAATAACGGTCTGGGCGGGAATCAGCTCTCCCTGATCGGTCACCAGCCCCTCCTCGGTGACCTCTCTGGTCATTACCGGCCACTTGAAGACGGCACCAAGGGCCTCGGCGGCATCGCGTTCCTTGCCAAAGGCAAGCGGTTTCTGAATATCCACCAGAGTAACCTGCTCCGCTCCCAGCCGGTAGGCCTCGGCAGCCACATCACAACCCACATTACCGGCACCGATGATCACCACCTGCTTACCGGTCTCCATTGGACACTCACTCTTGGCCGCCTTCAGGTAATCAAGGGCGGGGATCACCCGTTCATGTCCGGGGAAAGGAATTGTTTTGGGTTGATGGGTGCCCACGGCAACAACAACGAAATCAAACTCCTTTTTCAGCTCCTCAACCCTTTCTTTGGTCATGGATTCGCCGAAATGAACGGTTATATTGTCCTCTTTCAGAAAACGGGCGATCTCCATCTCCCAGACCGCCTTGGACAGACGTTCCCAGGGAATAGTTTGAGCCAATTTGCCGCCTAACTGGTTGTCCCGTTCAAATATATGGGCCTCGACCCCGTTTAAGGCCAAATGCCAGGCAACGGCCATACCGGCAGGGCCACCGCCGATAATCGCCACTTTTCTGCCTATGGACGGCTGTGCTTTGGGCGGATCCACCCGGTGAACGGCCCGGCCTAAGACCTGAACGTCAATGGAATAATCTACCTTCTTGCGTGAACAGTTCTGAATACAGAGATTGGGACAGATCGTCCCGCAGACCGAAGCCGGAAAAGGCGTATACCGCAGCAGCATCTCATATGCCTCTTCGGTCTTGCCCTCACGAATCATGCGCAACCTGTCAATGGTTGGAATATGCATGGGACAGTAATAGGTGCAGGGTGCGGCCGAGCTGCGATTGGCCCAGAATGGTTTGCGCCGCCTGAATTCACCTGATTCAATAACGCCGATCACACTGCGCTCAAGACCGGGTGCCAGGTCACGCAGGGGGTCACCACCGCCGAAGCCCTGACTCCACACCCGCCGGGAGAATTCGGCCATGGGCATGGGACCGGAAAACATCAGGGCCCGTTCCTGGGGGGTAATGGCCGAGAGCAGATTCCACTCCTCTCGTTCAGACAGCATATCCAGCAGTTCCGGACGGTTAATGGCCTCAAGATATTCGGGTAATCGTTCGCTCAACCATTGCCACTCCTCATCATCGGGCTGGGTCAGTCTGGCGTTGGTCCGCGAATAGGAATCATCGGTTTTACCGCGAAAATAGATTTTTCCACCGACCATGCCGACACAGGGTCGATAGCCAAGTACATTCTCAGGATTTTTGGGCTCCACACCGCAGACAATACCGACACCACCACAGTTGAATTCGGCAAAGGTATCGCCCACCGAGCCAAGGACCCACATCTCGGGACGTTCATATTCCGGATTCCATTTGGTCATGGTCAGGCCGCGGGCGCCGATGGAACCGCCGATCATAACCCGACCGCCGGCCATGGCATTACAGACACCGTTGGTCGCATTACCGCGGACAATAATATCAGCGCCGATATTGAGATACCCCACATCGTCGGAAGCGGCGTTTTCACAGATGATCGTTGCTCCCGGCTGTCCCATACAGCCAAGACGCTGCCCGGCCGGTCCCTGTACCCGAATGGTCAGGGGATGCTCTTTTGTTCCCAGGCGCAGGCCGATATTATGCTGGCCAAATGATTCGAGGATCAGCTCATCAGCGGCAGCCGCGGCTCCCCGTACTTCTTCCTCAAAGACCTTGGAAGTCAGACGCCTGCCCTGATCATCCCTGCCGCGAACTCTTACAACCTTCCTATCTTGTGCACTCATTTCTGCTGTCAGTTATGTATAGAAGTTAAACACATCCGCAGATGCGTTGAAAACGTGCGTTTATGCCACTCCATCCGGGTGGGAGATGGATCAACAGATATACTTGATCTTCAACCTGTCGGCGACGTCGGCATCATCAATGCCAAGGGCATCGGACATGCCGATGGGCAGACTCTGCGAACGTCCGAGCGGAGCCATGATCTTCTTCATTTCCGTGCGGATGGCCATAAAGGTGTCGGCCACCCGCTGGGCAACATCATCGGGATCAAGCCGCCGGTACAATTTAGGATTCTGGGAGGTGATACCCTTGGGACAGATGCCGACGTTACAGACATTACACCGTCCTTTTTCATTGCCGAGGCAACCGGCGCAGGACTGCATGATATACTTGCCCATATGGACACCGGAGGCTCCTAACATGATAAGGGCCATCCCGTTCTGGGTCACATTGCCGTTTTTGCCGATACCACCGGCGGCAAAGAGCGGAATCTCATTCTGGCGCCCCTGGGCGACCAGATCAAGATAGCACTCACGCAGGTTAGAGGCTATGGGATGACCGGTGGCATCCATGGAAACATTATAGGCAGCGCCGGTACCGCCGTCGATGCCGTCAATGAGCAGGCCTCCGGCATACGGATTGCGCACCAGATTGTTGAGAACGGCCTTGGACGAGGTTGAGCCGGATATCTTGGGATAGACCGGCACCCGGAAACCAAAGGCCATGGACAGGGTCTGGATCATCTTCATGACACTCTCTTCAATGGAATAGAGCGTCTGATGGACCGGCGGCGACGGCAGGTCAACCCCCTCGGGCACCCCGCGCAGACGGGCAATCAGCTTGGACACCTTGAACCACATCAACAGACCGCCGTCACCGGGTTTGGCGCCCTGACCGTATTTAATCTCTATGGCGGCCGGATCACACTGCATTTCAGGGATTGCCCGGATAATCTCATCCCAGCCGAAATAACCCGAGGCTATCTGGAGAATGATGTATTTGAGAAACGGACTCTTCAGCACCCAGGGCGGGCAACCGCCTTCACCGGTGGCCATGACCACGGGAATACCCAGCACCTCGTTGCAGTAGGCGACGCCCTGCAGCAGGCCCAGCCACATGTTGGGCGAAAGCGCCCCAAACGACATCGACCCTATGATAAAGGGGAAAATCTCCCGGGTGGGAGGGATCCATTCCCCGGCCATCTTGCGGCGCAGGAATTCTTCCGGCGGCAGAACTCTACCGAGAATGGTGTTCAGGTTGAACTCATGCCGCCCGGCATCCAGCGCCGGATCGGTGAGCATGGAGATCCGGTCAAAGGCGATGCGGTCAAGAATGGTGGCGCCGGTCTTGTTACGCCGACCGCCCCGTTTCCAGGCATCACCCTTCTGGTTTTGATGAAAAACCGTCCGATGTTCATTGATGTTGGGCACCGGACCGATTGCCTCATTGGGGCAGACCGAAGAGCACATGCCGCAGCCAATGCACTTTTTGGCGATGGAGGTATGCTGGCGGATACCGACAAAATGACGATACTCGTTGCCCCGTTTTTTCTTAAGGACATCAAGCTTGGGAACCCGCTGCCGCCGGTAGGTCAGATAAATGGCATTAACCGGACAGACAGCCGTACAGCGGCCGCAAAGCGTACAGCGGTCCTCGCGATGCTGGATAATCCAGGGCAGGTCGCAGTAGGTCAGGCTGCTTGGGGTAGTGTAAACGGATCGAACTGAGTCCATATCAAAAGTTCCTTACGATCTGGAGGAATAATAACGGTATGTTCACGCATGGGTTGAAAGTCAAAGGCGGGATCGCGGTCCGGCACCATTGCCTGCACCCCGCACATCTCTGAAGCAATGGCCCAGGTGCCGGGTTTGCCGCCCACGGTCGCCGGCCGCATTTTTTTGGCATCCATGACCAGCATACCGGTCTCATCCGGCAGGGTGGCGATCACGGCATTGGGGCCGTCAATAATCAGCCTGCGGCAGGCGGTTTTCAGCCCTTTAAGAAAATCACCCTGGGGATGCACGTTTAACTCTTCCGTCTTTAGAGGGGTAATAACATGCTTATAGACTTCAAGGGGAAGTTTCAGTTTTTTGGTCACATAATGAAGAATATGGGTAAATACCTCGGAATCACTCTGATAGCCGGTATAGCCGGGAATGTTTTTCCCTTCCAGCCACTCTTTGATGGGCACAAAGGCGGTGTTTTCCCCGTTGGTCATGGTGGAAATACCCTGGATAAAAAACGGATGGCAGGCATAGAGATTGATACCGTAATTGGTATTCTGCCGTCCCTGGGCCATGACCACCCGGGCAGTAATCCGATTGTCGCTTAAAGTGAGGGCATCGCCGACGGCAAGCGGCCAACCTACCTCTTTAATCATCACCACATCAGACCAGAAAGAAAAAACCGTCAGATCGGATCCGTGCTGTTCGCCATCACGGCGCAGGAACAGACGGGTATGCATCAGGTAATCCTCAAGCTCGTCCCTGGTCATGTTTTCAGGCTTCTTATAAACCCGGACAATGTATTTAAAACGGTCTTCGGCTTCGATCATCTCCGGGTGTACTTTGAACTCGTGGTCATACTTCTGTTCAAAACCGCGGGATTCCATAATCCCGTTCAACCGGGACAGGGCCGCCTCGGTATGGGCAATCCCGGAAAGGATGATCTGGGAATCACGCTCATAGTTGAAATCCGCGAAATGGACCCCGCGCATGAGCAGACCCAGTCCCGATCCATCGTACCCCTCCTGCATGGCCTCCATGGCCTGCAGAACCTCGTATGGAGAAAAAGGTGTATCTGAAGATTTTAGCGCTAAACGACACATGGATTACTCCTGAAAGACATTGCTGTGAATCGAACGATTCAGATCATGCACGCATCCGGGACAGACCTGGATTATCGACATATGGAACGTTGAGACTGCAGATGGGACGAATACAAAAAAAGTAGAAAACTGTCAAGAACAAAGTGAAAACCAATGGCGAGAAGGCGTGAAAAGAAAATGGGCATCATATTCCCGGAAGGGAAGGAATATGATGCCCATAAATGAAAATG
>JALSNT010000017.1 GCA_026986885.1 Desulfobulbaceae bacterium | reverse complement strand
CTTTGTATTTTTTAAAAGCTATTAACAACTTTTACCATACAAGAAGAACGACTCATTTCATATATTCATTGGGTTGCGGGTTTCCCGCCTTAGATTTACTTATCTCATCGTAGAAAGATCATTGTCCAAGACCTGGCCCTTAACCTTTTTGAAGCTGGCATATTTTTTGTAGAAATGTCAGTGCAAAGAAGAATGATCGCAAATAATTGTGCAATCCATGACAACTGCGGGCTAATCCGATATTACAAGTTCAGGGGTGGGAAGACGATAATGAAAAAAACACGCCTCATAGATTCCACCCTTCGTGAAGGGGAACAGGCGCCAGGTGTCCTGTTTACCAATGCGATTCGTCGCAATATAATTGCTCTTCTTGGTTCAGTCGGCGTAGATGAAATAGAGCTTGGCATAGCCTCTCCGGCCAGTACCCATCTTTTAGAGCTGGCAGCTGATGCCCGTAAGATTGTTGGTTCCCGATGTCGCCTGGGACTCTGGTGCCGGTGCAGGAACGAAGACATTCTTTTCGCGGCCCGGTGTCAACCGAATGTGCTTTCCCTTTCCATACCTGCTTCAGACCTGCATATACAAAAACGGCTGGGCAAAAACCGGGACTGGGTTAAACGCAAGCTGGCAGGCTCAATCCATCAGGCCCTCCGGGTGAATATCCCAGTGGTTTCAGTGGGATTTGAAGATGCTTCCAGAGCTGATCCTGGTTTTTTACGTACTCTGGTTCAGCTGGCCCGGGACAGTGGAGCTGCCCGCGTACGCCTTGCGGATACGGTGGGAATCTGCTCCCCGTCGGACATGGGTAAACTTGTCCGGTTTATTCGGCAGGAAAAGGGCATAGAGATCGGAGTGCACTGCCATAATGATTTTGGCATGGCCACCGCAAATTCCATTGCAGCCCTGGAATCGGGAGCAGACTGGCTGGACGCCACAGTACTTGGTCTTGGCGAGCGGACAGGAAACTGCCGCCTGGAAGAGGTGGTGGGATTTCTGTCACTGAACAAAAGCTGTGACCGCTATCACCCTGAGCGGTTAGCCAAACTCTGCGATTTTGTGGCAAAGGCCGCACACACTGAAATAGCAGGGAACCATCCCATAGTCGGTAAAAATATATTTACCTGCGAAACCGGACTCCACCAGCACGGCCTGGCGGTTCATCCCGAAACCTATGAGCCGTACAGCCCGCACCTGGTCGGCATGGAGCGCACGCTACGATTTGGTTGCAAAAGCGGTAGACGTGCTCTTCATCTGCAGCTGCAAAAAGAGGGAATTTTATTGACTGATCCCCAGCTGCAGACCCTGACCACCATAGTCCGCCATGGAAATAAATCCCTCAATCCCGAAGAGTTTCTGCACATGGCAACCGGACTGTTCTTCTGAAGTCAGGTTGTTTTTACCCTGTTCCTTCCCTCCTGAATCTCTCCTGATTCCAGCATCTCTGTTTACAACCTCCTGTTTTTCACAATTTTACCTTCCCGACAAAAATGTCACCACGCTACCTAATTGTCATGTTGTTCACAAAATCGCCGGTGAAGGTCAGTACCCGGCAAAGAGAGAATAGCGGACGGCAATCATTCTAACTGGCTGAATAATCACCGAAAAACAACTTACTATTGTTATGGCACAGCCTTTGCCATAGTGAGGGAAAACAACAAAACCTAAATTGAGTTGCGGAAAACAGACCGGATATTCCGGCAGGGTAACCGTTCACCGGGATGCTGTTTCACCGGCATCACCTGCATAATGTAAACGTTTGCCCGGCAAGATTCTATTTGAATACTGGAGGTATGGACAATGAGTGCGGAAAAGAAAATGAGAAAGGTGGCAATCTACGGTAAAGGCGGCATCGGCAAATCCACCACTACCCAGAATACGGTGGCAGGGCTTGTCGAGTTCGGTCGCAAGGTGATGGTTGTCGGTTGCGATCCCAAGGCTGACTCGACCAGGCTCCTGCTTGGTGGGCTGGCCCAGAAATCAGTGCTCGATACTCTTCGCGAAGAAGGCGAGGATGTGGAACTCGAGGATATCAGAAAACTCGGCTACGGCGGCACCTGGTGTGTTGAATCCGGAGGGCCGGAGCCCGGTGTCGGCTGCGCGGGACGCGGAATTATCACCTCGATCAACATGCTGGAATCCCTTGGCGCCTATGAAGAGAGTGAAGAGCTGGATTACGCCTTTTATGACGTTCTTGGTGATGTTGTCTGCGGTGGTTTTGCCATGCCTATTCGTGACGGTAAGGCCGAGGAAATTTACATTGTTGTCTCCGGTGAGATGATGGCCATGTATGCGGCCAATAATATCAGTAAGGGTATTGTCAAGTTTGCCCAGTCCGGTGATGTCCGCCTCGGAGGTCTGATCTGCAACTCGCGTAAAGTGGATAATGAACAGGAGATGATTGAAAAGTTTGCTGAGAAGCTGGGCACAAGAATGATCTACTTTGTACCCCGGGATAACGATGTCCAGCGTGCCGAAATCAACAGACAGACTGTGATCGAATGGAAACCAGAGGTGCCCCAGGCCGATAAATACCGAGGTCTGGCCAAGGCAATCGATGGAAACGATACCTTTGTGGTTCCCACGCCCATGGAGATAGAGGAACTGGAGAAGCTGCTCATGGAGTTCGGCCTGATGAACTGATCATCCGGATCGTTTGCAGGCAATTTCTTTCACCTAAATTGAGCGTTTCGCCAAAACAATTCTGGAGAGTACACGATGATAATGATCAGAGCTATTGTCAGACCGGAAAAATCGGATGAAGTTCTTGCAGCCCTTATGGATGCGGGGTTCCCGGCAGTGACCAAATACTCGGTTGCAGGCAGAGGGAAGCAGAGAGGAATAAAGATCGGAGATGTCACCTATGATGAAATACCAAAAACCATGCTCATGTCCGTGGTCGGCGAGGAAGACAAGGATTTCGTCATCCAGACCATAGTGGATACGGCACGCTCCGAAGGTAAAGGAGCCTTTGGTGACGGCAAGATCTTTGTCAGTGATGTTGATGAGGTGTACACCATCAGTTCCGGCACAAAAGAGGTAACCGCCCCTGTTGAGGAAGAGGTGACGGCATGAAAGAGGTAGTTGCGGTTATACGCATCAACATGATGAATCAAACCAAGAAGGCGCTGACGGATGTGGGAATAGATGCCTACTTTGCCCGTGAGGCCCAGGGGCGGGGCAAGGGCTTTGTCAACCCCAAGGTTCTTCAGGGGGCTGAACAGGGGTATGAAGAAGCCGCTTCTGTTCTAGGAGAGAAGGGAAAACTTTATCCCAAACGTATGGTCACCGTCGTTGTTGAAGACGACAGAGTTACTGATGTTGTTCAGGCGCTTGTCACAACTAATCAGACGGGAATGCCGGGTGACGGTAAAATTTTTATTCTGCCCATCACCGATGCCGTTCGAGTGCGAACGGGTGAAACCGGAACCGGGGCCATTTTATAGCTGCAGTTTTTTTGTCCACAGGCTGCCCTTAAACGAGGAGTTGAGAAGAACATGGCAACAGTAAAAGAAAAAATGGTGCATTGGGACCCCACAGATATCAAGGCAGAGCTTATAAAGAAATATCCGCCCAAGGTGGCCCGTAAACGCTCCAAACAGATACTGATCAATGAGGCGCTTGAGAACCAGACGCCTGAAATTACCGCCAACGTGCGGACCATTCCGGGAATAATCACCATGCGCGGCTGTACCTATGCCGGCTGTAAGGGGGTGATCATGGGACCGACCCGTGACATTGTCAACCTGGTACATGGTCCCATCGGCTGTAGTTTTTATGCCTGGCTGACAAGGCGTAACCAGACCGGGGCCGGTCCCGATGGTGAAAATTATATGAATTACTGCTTTTCCACGGATATGCAGGACGCAGATATCATCTTTGGCGGGGAGAAAAAACTTACCCGGGCCATACAGGAGATCTACGATTTAATGCATCCAAAGTCAATCGCGGTTTTTGCCACCTGTCCGGTGGGGCTGATTGGTGATGATATTCACACAGTGACAAGAAACATGAAGGAAAAGCTCGGTGACTGCAATGTCTTTGCGTTCAGCTGCGAAGGCTACAAAGGCGTCAGTCAATCAGCTGGTCACCATATAGCAAATAACCAGCTTTTCCGACATCTGGTCGGTGAAGATGACGAGCCCAGGAAAGGTAAATTCAAAATTAACCTGCTTGGTGAATACAATATCGGCGGTGACGGTTTCGAGATCGACCGAATTTTCAAAAAATGCGGCATTACCAATATTGCGACCTTTTCCGGCAACTCGACCTATGACCAGTTTGCCTCGGCCCATCAGGCCGACCTCAATGCGGTCATGTGCCATCGATCCATCAACTATGTTGCCGATATGCTGGAGATTAAATTCGGAATTCCCTGGATCAAGGTTAACTTTATCGGTGCAAAGGCAACGGCAAAATCTCTGCGTAAAATCGCAGTCTATTTTGAAGATCAGGCCCTGATAGACAGAGTTGAACAGGTCATTGCCGAGGAGATGCCGCAGGTGGAGGCTGCACTGGCAGATGTGCTGCCGCGCACGAAAGATAAAACCGCAATGCTCTTTGTCGGCGGTTCCAGAGCACATCATTACCAGGAACTGTTCAAGGAACTGGGAATGAAAACCATCTCGGCCGGTTATGAATTTGCTCACCGGGATGATTATGAGGGACGCCAGGTGATTCCGTTTCTCAAAGTGGATGCGGACAGCCGCAATATTGAAGAGATTGAAGTAGAGCCGGATGATACCCGATACAACCCCCGTAAAAGCGAAGAGGAACTGAAGGCCCTGGAAGCAGCGGGCGTCAAATTCAAGCATTACGACGGCCTGGCTCCAGACATGGATAACGGAACACTTATTATCGATGACCTCAACCAGTATGAGGCGGAGAAACTGGTCGAGCTGATGAAGCCGGATCTCTTCTGCGCTGGTATCAAAGAAAAATACTCCATCCAGAAACTGGGCGTGCCAATGAAGCAGCTGCACAGCTATGACTCAGGCGGTCCCTATGCCGGGTTCAAGGGAGCCGTTAATTTCTACCGGGAAATCGACCGACTGGTGAACAGCCGGGTATGGAGCTACATGAAGGCTCCCTGGCAGGAAAACCCGCAACTTTCCGCCGCCTATGTCTGGGAATAACCCGGGTTTTGCACACCAAATTTGGAGTGGTCGGCTGCTCAGCTATTCTGATAAACTAACTTGCCCTAGCGACACAACAGGTAAGCGTAGACTCCGAACAATGAAACAGGGGATATAAGAGGAATCAACCGCAGTAATGTACGCCGCAGGCGAAACTCTACTGTCATCTGATCTCTGCCTTCTGTCCCCTGTTGCAGATAAATATGAGGTTTTACAATGTTACTGAGACATACCCCCAAAGAAATACAGGAACGCAGCGCGGTGACGATCAACCCGGCCAAAACCTGCCAACCCATCGGGGCCATGTATGCGGCCCTGGGTATCCACGGTTGCCTGCCGCACAGCCACGGTTCGCAGGGTTGCTGCGCCTATCACAGATCTGCATTGACCAGGCATTATAAGGAACCAATTTCTGCGGCAACCAGTTCCTTTACGGAAGGAGCCTCCGTGTTTGGTGGCCAGGCAAATCTGGTTCAGGCCTTTAACAATATTTTTACCGTCTA
>JALSNT010000016.1 GCA_026986885.1 Desulfobulbaceae bacterium | reverse complement strand
ATCGAGAAGACAGAAGACTTCATCCACAGTGAGAAACGATGGAATATAGCGAACCAGGCGAGGGTTGGCAATAGCCGGCATGGGATTTTTATTAATTTTACCCACTCGCTGGAGATATCTGAAAAAAGTTCGAAGCGCCGACAGCTTACGGGCAACGGATGTTGCGGAATTTTTTCCATGCAGAGAGCCGACAAATCTGCGCAGGGAATCCAGCTTCCATGGGTCCAGTTCCCCGTTGCGACGGCAAAATGTGTACAACTCATTGACATCGGAGAGATATGACGTGACCGTTCTTGGTGAATATCCGCGCTCCACACAAAGCCAGTCACGAAATGCAGCAATATCAGGCATAAAAAAGAACCCTTGAAAGCGATATAATTACGGTTTAATATAGATAGATTATCTCTGTATAAACTTTTTGTAAAGGGCCGGATCGTGAAGGTCAGCCGTGACAAGAACGGTATCATCACCCGTGAAACCCTTACCCGGCACTGGACTGACTGGATCGACTACTGGAGCGTGGATTTCGACTTTGAGAGCAAGCAGGAGATCATCCGGGTACATAACCGGCAAAATAGAGGAGCAGTGGACCGGCGATTATATCTTTGAGAACGAGTGGCAGAGCTTCCGCACCAAAAAAGACCGCTCGCTGGAGCCTAAGAGCGTGGCCCATAAATGTTCACCGGGCAGGCGCAAGATCGCGGTCAAGGTGGTGGATATCTTCGGCAATGACACCATGACGATTGTGGAGGTTTCGGTATGAGCCGCAAGAACCGCGAAATCGAGGTGCTGGATACCTTGATCAAGGTGTCGCGCATCGCGGAGGAGGATTTTATCTCACTCACCGATATTGCCCGCCACCGGGACACGGATAGAACGGATGACCTGGTGCGGAACTGGATTCGCAACCGCAATACGGTTGAGTTCCTGGGTATCTGGGAGCAGATCCATAACCCGAATTTTAAACCCGTCGAATTCGACGGGTTTAGAAGGCAGGCCGGCCTGAACAGCTTCACCCTGACACCGAAACAGTGGATCGAGCGCACCGGTGCCGTGGGCATCGTCTCCAAAGCCGGGCGCTATGGCGGCACTTTCGCCCACAAGGACATCGCCTTCGAGTTCGCCGCCTGGGTGTCGGTGGAGTTCAAGCTCTATTTGATCAAGGAGTTCCAGCGCCTCAAGGAAACCGAGCAGCAACAACTGGGCTGGGACATCCGTCGCAATCTGGCGCGCATCAACTACCGCATCCATACCGACGCCATCAAGGAAAACCTGATCCCCGCCGAGCTAACCTCGCGGCAAGTCAATTCCGTCTATGCCTCGGAGGCGGATGTGCTGAATATGGCGCTGTTCGGTATGACGGCAAAACAGTGGCGCGAGGCCCATCCAGACGAAAAAGGCAATATCCGTGACTTTGCCAATGGGGCACAACTGGTTTGCCTGGCGAACATGGAGAGTCTGAACGCGCACCTTATCCATGAGGGTATTGCCCAGTCCGACCGATTGATTCGGTTGAACCGGCTCGCCATACAACAGATGCGCGTGCTGACGGAAGATCCGGGAATCAAGCGGCTGGAGGAAAAATAATGGCCCTGCATCCCGACTTTCCTGATTCACTCCACGTCATCCTGAACCCGGAGATTCGCCGGTTTCCGGTGGCCGAAGTTTTGCGCTACACCAGCATGGACAAGCTGATGCCGCCGCTGGTGGCCGGCTTGCGCAAAAAGGTGAGGGAGTTTCGCGACAGTGGTTATGCGGGTGCCGGCGATACAAGCAAAAGCCTGCTCAACTGGTGGTTCAGGGAACCGCACCTGTTGCCAAGGGCCGACGGAACCATGGTTGCATTGGCTGTTTCGCGCAGACCATAATGAAAGAATTGCGCCTGTCAGTGGTTATGATGTACTATACGGCAAGGTAAAGGGCTTTATTCAAAAAGCGCTGTTTGGCCGGACCGTTGCCCTGGAGTCTCCCAACACATTGAGGAACCTGTCTGAGTTGGCAGCAACCAAAACCGTGCTTGAAACCGTCAAAAAAGCAATCAATTAATTGACTGTGCGGGATAAAGGTGATGCGGAAATAAGGGATACAATCAAGCTGCGGAATACGCGACCTTTTGTCGTAAAAGACCAGGGTTATTTAATGCCGAAAAAGTGCGTGTTTAATCGCATCATCGGTGATAGCCATTTTGCATTACAATTTGCCGCATTCCTGGATGAATGCAGCGATGTGGTATCTTACGCCAAGAATTATCTGGCCGTGCATTTCAAGCTGGATTATGTGAACGCTGATGGCGATATCTCTCATTATTATCCTGATTTTTTTTTACGAAACTTTTTGCCGATTGTGTCGTGATTGTGGAAACAAAGGGGCAGGAAGACCTGGATGTGCCACTTAAAATGGAACGGTTGCGCCAGTGGTGTGAGGATATTAACGCGTTGCAGCAGGAAATAAATTACGACTTTGTATATGTCGATCAGGAGAGTTTCGAGAAATACAAGCTAAAGTCTTTTCAAGATATTCTCGATGGGTTCGTTAGATATAAAAACAAAACATAACAAGGCGCTACACGCGGACATTTGTTCCGCTGCGCTCCAAAACAAAATTGCCGGTGAGCTTGATCGTTATGGCGAAAAAAACCTTTGAATCCGCGCTGTCCCGCCTGGAGTCCATTACCGATGAACTTGAAGCAGGTGAACTCAACCTTGAGAAAAGTTTAAAAAAATTCGATGAGGGTATTGCCCTGGTAGAATTTTGTAACCATAAACTTGAAGAGGCAAAGAACAGGATCGACCTGATACTTAAAACGGATGCCGGCTTGCAGTCCCGGCCATTTAATGAAGAGGTGGAGTCGGAATAACGGCTGCACGTCGCATCTTTTTTCTACCTAAATCGCTCAATTTAGGTTCTGACTAACTATTACCTGATGATGATCATATGCTCATGATGAATCCGCCGGCAGACCCGCAGGTAAACCTGCTTGATACCATAGATTCTCCCACGGACCTGCGCAAACTGGCACCGGAACAACTCGAAAAACTTGCCGGAGAACTGCGCGAAAAAATTATCCATACCGTTGCCGAGACCGGGGGCCATCTTGCGCCCTGTCTTGGTGTGGTGGAACTTACCATTGCCCTGCACTATGTCTTTGATACGCCCGAAGACAAGATCATCTGGGACGTCGGCCACCAGACCTATGCCCACAAATTACTGACCGGTCGCCGGGATCGTTTTCATACCCTGCGCCGGCACCATGGACTCAGTGGTTTTCCCAAACGGGAAGAAAGCCCCTATGACGTAGTGGAAACCGGACACAGCTCTACCTCCATTTCCTATGGTCTGGGTATTGCCGTTGGTAAATGTCTCATGAAGAGTTGCCGCAAGGTTATCTCGGTGATCGGTGACGGCTCAATGACTGCCGGTCTGGCCTTTGAGGGCTTGAATCAGGCCGGCCATCTGGATAAAGACCTGATCGTCATTTTAAATGACAACGAGATGTCGATTTCACCAAATGTCGGCGCCATGTCAAGCTTTCTCAATAAAAAGTTGACCGGCAAAACCGCTCGCCGTCTGCGGGATCATATTGAGAACTCTCTTATGGCCCTGCCGTCGGTGGGGGAAAATATCCTGCAGGTCCTGCGCAAGAGCGAGGAAAGCCTGAAGGCATTCCTTACCCCCGGCATGTTATTTGAGGCCCTGAAATTTCAATACGTCGGCCCCATTCCCGGCCACAACCTTGACGACCTGATTACAACCCTGAGAAACGTTAAAAAGCACAGTCACGGTCCTGTTCTCGTTCATGTGCTGACAACCAAGGGCAAGGGATATGAACCGGCGGAAACAAATCCCGGTGATTATCACGGCGTCGGTCCTTTTGATATTGCAACCGGCAAGGCAAAAAGCTCGGGCGGTACCGTTGCCTACACCAGGGTATTCGGCAATACCCTCTGTTCTCTGGCCCGCAAGGACAAGCGTATCACGGCCATCACCGCTGCCATGCCCGCCGGTACCGGCTTAATGGATTTCAGTAAAGAATTTCCGGATCGCTTTTTTGATGTCGGTATCGCCGAACAGCACGCTGTCACCTTTGCCGCCGGTCAGGCCATGGAAGGGATGCGGCCGGTAGTGGCCGTTTATTCCACCTTTATGCAACGGGCCATGGATCAGGTTATTCATGATGTCTGCCTCCCCAACCTGCCCGTTACCCTGGCCCTTGATCGAGGCGGCGTTGTCGGTGATGATGGTCCAACCCATCATGGCGTGTTCGATCTTTCTCTTTTCCGCTGCATCCCCAACCTGACCATGATGGCGCCCAAGGATGAAAATGAGCTGCAGTTCATGCTGTATACCGCCATTAACCATGGGGGACCGGTTATGCTTCGGTATCCGCGTGGCAGCGGTGTGGGTATAAAGCTTGCAAATCCTGAGCAGGAACTGGCAATCGGCAAAGGCGAACTGCTGCGCGAGGGTGACGATGTCCTGATTTTGCCCGTGGGCAACAGGGTCTATCCAGCCATGGAAGCGGCCGAAGGTCTCGAAAAACTGGGTATCAGCGCCGCCGTTATCAATCCACGTTTCATAAAACCCCTTGACAATGAACTGATCAGTTGTTGGGCCCAAAAAACAGGACGTATGGTAACGGTCGAGGATAATGTTAAAAAAGGCGGTTTCGGCAGCGCGATCCTGCAAATGCTGGCCGAGCTGCACATCCATCTGCCGATACGTTTACTGGGCTATGGCAATACCTTTATCGAACAGGGCCCACAGGCGACCCTGTGGAAAGATGCCGGAATAGATGCCGCCGGGATCATCAACGGCGTTCTTGAGGTGATGAAGCAATAACCAGCGGCCGCCTGATCGGTTGATTTTGACTTTTTTTTTACCGCCTCCGTCATCATACCTGTAAAGACTCGCCAGGAATCATTGTAGTGCCGCTATTGATATATCCTGCCCTTGTGCCGCAGCCAGCCGTCGGCATGGCGGCCATGGGGATCCTTATGGGTCCAGTGCAGAATGCCACCCTTATCATTCCAGATATATTCACCGGCAAAGGAAACCCTGTCTCCTTTATGCAGGTCCCTTATTCTTGGGGCCAGGTCTATATTATGGGTCACCAGCAGACTTAGCCCGGAAGGTAACTGCAGGATAAATTTCTGATGCCGTATACCCTGGACATCATCGGCAAGTATCCGGAGCACAACCCCCTCTCCCGTAACCTGAACATGACGCTTTTCGCCTCTGTAGGCTGCAGTAATCGAATGTGTCCGGTGGACATCATTTCCACCTGGAATTGAATGAATCAGGTGGGGATATCTGGAATAGAGGCCGGTAAGCAACAGGGCGGCAATGAGAATGAAAAATCTTCTTGTTTTTCCGGTCAATCGCACAACAATCTCCTGGATAAACCTTCTTGGCAAAAATGGTCTTTCCGCCGGTTCTTTGTTACTCCATGGCCTCAAGAGTAACGGTGACGTCCAGTTGCCGACCTGCACGCAATAAAGTCAGACGAACGGTGTCGCCGACTTGACGCTGTTCGATATAATCTCTCAACTGATTATAATCCTGGACTTTCTTGCCGTCAATCGCCAGGATGCTGTCACCGGGGATTATTCCGCCCTGAACCTGACGTATTCCCTGTAGTCCCGCCTTTTGGGC
>JALSNT010000015.1 GCA_026986885.1 Desulfobulbaceae bacterium | reverse complement strand
ACTAAATTGCTCAATTTAGGTAAGACACGCCCTATAGAAAAAACCTGACCGCTTCAGTTAATCCTTGCGCCCATAGACGTCGTCAAAACGGACGATGTCGTCCTCTCCCAGATAAGAACCCACCTGTACCTCTATCAGTTCAAGTGGAATAACTCCGGGATTTGCCAGCCGGTGATTGGTCCCGGCCGAAATATAGGTCGATTCATTTTCATGCAGCAGGATTTCCTGTTCACCGTTGACTACTTTTGCCGTTCCTGAGACAACAACCCAGTGTTCGTGCCGGTGGTGATGCATCTGCAGGGAGAGCTTGGCACCGGGGTTGACGGTGATCCGCTTGATTTGAAACCTGTCATGCATCTCCAGGGTTGTATAACTTCCCCAGGGACGGTAGACGGTTCTGTGGTAACGAAATTCCTGCCGTTGTTCTTCTTTCAGCCGGTTAACGATTGTTTTCACGTCCTGGGACCGGTCCATGGGTGCAACCAGAACGGCATCGGCTGTCTCAACGACGATGGTGTCCTGCAGGCCGATGGCTGCTACCAGGGTATCTTCCGATCTGATGAGGGAATTATCCACGTCTTCAAGAATAACGTCGCCGGTGGTCGCATTGCCGTGTTTGTCTTTTTCCGACACCTGCCATAAAGCCTTCCAGGAGCCGATGTCGCTCCAGCCGATATCGGCTTCCACCACAGCGGCCCGGTCGGTTTTTTCCATCAGGGCATAGTCGATGGAATCGGATGGGCTTGCGGACATAGCCTGCGCATCAAAGCGAAAAAAATTGCCGTCAACGGTCCCTTTTTCCACAGCTTCTTCCATCGCCCGGACAATATCGGGTGAAAACCGTTCCATTTCTTCAAGCAGTATCGACAGGGGAAAGGCAAACATGCCTGAATTCCAGAAATAGGTACCTTCTTGTAGATACCTTTCAGCGGTTTTCAGATCGGGTTTTTCAACAAAAGAGGCCACCCGGTTGCCGTCGCCGGCAGCGATATAACCATACCCGGTTTCGGGATGATCGGGGACAATGCCGAAAGTGGTCAGATTACCCTGGTCGACAAGGCTGACCGCCTGTTCAATGGCCTGGATAAATTCCTTGTTTTTTGTGATTAAATGATCCGCCGGCAGCACCAGAAGTACAGGCTCTTTTTTCATTTGCCTGCGGACGAACATGGCCGCTCCACAGATGGCGGGGGCGGTATTGCGGCCCAGGGGTTCAAGGAGAATGTGATACTCCGGGAAAATTGCCGGCTCGTCGATTTGTGATTTTGTCAGGAAACGATGCTCTTCACCAACCACGATGATTGGCGGCAGGGCATCGGGCAGTTGCCGGATGCGTTGCAGGGTTGTCTGCAGCAGTGATTGTTCGCCGGTAAGACCGATGACCTGTTTGGGATACATTTCCCTGGAGAGTGGCCAGAGTCTGGAGCCGGTTCCGCCGGCTAAAATAACGGGTTGGATAGCCATGATAATGTTCAGGGTTCAGGGTTCAGAGTGTCGGGTTCAAGGTTCAGGGTTCAGGACTTTCTTATCAAATCAAGCAGCTCTTTTGTTTTTTCCTGTAACAGTCCAATATCGGCTCTGGTTTCCACGTTAAGCCGCAGAACAGGTTCCGTGTTTGACCTGCGCAGATTAAAACGATATTTTGGAAATTCTACGGAAAGTCCGTCGGTATAGTCTTTTTTCCCGTCATTGTATCGTTGTTCAACGGCCTGGATAACTGCATCAGGATCCTTGACCCGGGAGTTGATTTCGCCGCTGATCGGATATTTGACCATGCGATCATCGACCAGGGCCGATAAACGGGTATTTTTCATGGCAAGCAGCCGGCAGACGAGCAGCCAGGGCAGCATGCCGGTATCGCAATAACCAAAATCACGAAAATAGTGATGGGCGGACATTTCTCCCCCGTAGACGGCATTGGTTGCCCGCATTTTCTCTTTGATAAACGCATGCCCGGTTTTGGTCAGCACCGGTTTGCCCCCGGCCCGGGTTATCATTTCCACAGTATTCCAGACAAGGCGCGGGTCATGGAGGATGGTTGCTCCGGGGTGGAGGTCGAGCATGGCAGTGCCGAGCAGGCCGACAATATAATAGCCCTCAATGAAACGGCCGTTTTCATCATAGAGAAAACAGCGGTCAAAATCACCGTCCCAGGCGATTCCCAGGTCAGCATTATGTTTGCGGACCGCTTCGGCCGTGACCTCTCTTTTTTCAGGGAGCAACGGATTGGGAACGCCGTTGGGAAAGGTACCGTCGGGTTTGTGGTTGATTCGGATAAAGGTAAAGGGCAGGTGTTTTTCCAGGAGATCGATGATCGGACCGGCACATCCGTTACCGCCGTTGACCACCAGGGTCATCGGCTGCAGGGTTTCGGGGTCGACGCGGGAGAGAAGATGTTGTATGTATCTGCCTTTGTTGATATTTTTGCTGCAGGTGCCTGACTGTGCCGGTTTATGTCCATGCAGAGACTCCCACCAGTCATCATCGGCGGCCCTGGCGGCTATTTCCTTTAAGCCGGTATCTCCGGAAACGGGGCGGCCACCTTTTCGGACCAGCTTCATACCGTTGTAATCGGCTGGATTATGGCTGGCCGTGACCATGATCCCGCCGTCAATACCATGTTTTTCACCACTGAAGACTGCGAAGTACATCTCTTCTGTTCCGCAGAGACCGATATCTTCGACTGCGACACCCTGTTCGGTCAATGCCTGGATGATGGATTTTACCAGCGACGGACTTGACAGGCGCATGTCATGGCCGATAACGATTTTTTCAGCCTGTAACTGCTCGGCAAAGGAACAGGCTATTCTGGCTCCGATAGTCTCGTTGAGTTCATCGGGCACCCGGCCGCGGATATCATAGGCGGTAAAACAGGAATAAGGGGTGGACATTAAAATTTTCCGGCATGTATGGTTTTTAAGGATGGCATCGTATAAACCTGGATCGACAGACAAAATGTATAGTGGGACGATTCACAACATATAACAGGTAACATTTCCATCGCCAAGTCAAATTGGATATTCTTTACATTGTAGGTAATAATGATCTTCTTCCTGTAATTGTGTATGTTGAGTTCCTAAAGTATAAGCTGTGGCCTGCTCCTGCCAAGCTATAATCAAATTTACAGAAACAATGATCCACTAACTCATTCTTCGTATGGCCTTTTTTTCGGAGGGAATCAGCGGCCAAGGTAGAGAAACCCGAGGTCACCACCCATACGGCTTGATTTAAGCGGCATGGATTTTTCACGGATTCGGGCAAGTTTCGCCCTCATTTTTTTAGAAAATGAATGATCCAGGGTGAAGTATATGGCAAGCCAGGATAAACGGCCGTGGAGGTACAAATCATAAGGTACCTGCGGCACGCCTGTCACCTTGGCAAACAATTCCTGATTATTTATCCCTTCAAGCACAACTCCTGTCAGACGTTGCAGCCCCCCTTTACCAGGCAGAAAAGGGTCTTGATCGTTGGCCTGAAGAAAAGCAGCAATTCCGACCAGCGGAGTTAAGGCATAATTATGGTAGAGTAAGGCTCGAGACTTCCTCCGAAGCTCGTTGGGAAGAAATCCCCGGTCATTAACCTGGTTCATGGCCGTTGAAAACATCTGTTTGGACCAGGAAAAAAGATCCTTTCTATCCAGTAATGCCGCCGAAGTCATCACAGCCCAGGCAGCCCAATAGGCATGGTTGTTAATTTTCTTCAAAGGAAGATCCGAATAATCCCGGACAACCTGGTCCGCCAGCGCACCCACCCAGATTTTAACAACTGCAAATTTAGATGCATTATATTCTTCGGCAAGGTGGTTTATTTTCAATAAATTTGCGGAAATCGCGGCAAGTGTCCATTTTCTTATCGCCTTGCCGGTATGATTCTTTGTCGGTTGAAGCAAGTCACCTGTCTTTTTCCAGCTAATGAGAGTTCTGAGTATGCAGTCAATTCTGCCGTTGTCCTGACCGCTCTTAATAATGGCATCTGTTTCACTGGCCAGAAATTGCTGCAGATCGATGAAGGGTTTTGTTTTCTCGGTATAGTCCTGCTCTGCCCGAACATTAATCTGATCCCTTGCAGAATTACTGCCCTCGTATCGGCTCCTGAAGACAAGCTTTCCTTGGTAGGGTGCCGGCATTGAACAATGTGCCATCTTTGCACCGGCTGTCGGTTGGATTTTCTGTTGAATATCCGCGTACACCTTCGGCGCCCGGACACCTACAAATGATGTATCCGGCATACTGGGTGAACAGGATATTTGCCCAGCTAAAAGTATCGCGGGAAGAAGAGTAAACAGCCAGTGATGATCCATAATAATCCAGGTTATTTTGTTTCAGGCTTCGCTGTCCAGGGAGCCATTCTGCACACAGTCGTCCTGACCTTCAGCTCGTTCATGCCTTTCTTGTTGAGGTAATCTGCCACGGGTATGCCCTCAATGCGGGACAGCTCTACGGCCATCACGCCCCCTGTCGGTTGCAGCATATCGCCAAAAAGAGAAAAAATAAATGCACCACCAGTGTGCGCCCGGGCAGGTTTCTTAATAGTTCCTTTTTTTACTTTGCCATTTGTATACCAGACATTGATTTTTATATTGTTGATGTCCTTATCTGAAAATTCCAGATCCATAACAAGTTCGGACAGGGGGACATCAAAAAGTTTATCCGTAAAGAACAGTTCATTGCCCGGTTCGCGATGATCCGTCAGGATGGTCTCCGCCTGAACAAGAGGCGTGCGCCCCGAACAGCCGCCACGGATGGCAGGAACAAGTTGGGCAAAAAGCATGGGGTCGTCAACTAAGTAGTAAGCAGGAATTTCCCAGATGATCAGTTGAGGGGGGTGGGTGGAAAACTCTCCGCTTGCGATGTATTTGAGCCAACTTCCAATATCCCGACCGCTAGGCATGGAAATGTTATCCACGGGTGTGTCCAGGTATTCCTGGAGATAGCCGGAAAAATTCAACTCCTTGAGATATGAAAAACTTGTACCCAATACCATGACCTCATTCTCTGCCGTGTCTTGAAACAAAGCGTTGGCCTCGAGATCATCGCCCTCTGTCGAATTTTCAGTAGGGCCGAACCATCGGAAATATTGAGGAATATAAGTCCCCCCACAGATGATTTGTATCCCTTTTTGCATAAAGCCATGTATGGAATAGGTACCCATGGGTTTATTGACAACGTGTTGCTCTGCTTTGGGCAGGTGTATCGATAGCTGCCGAATGGTGGACGCTACAAGTTTGGCGGCAGTTCGGGAGCCCTTCGGGCTCCAGTGAATATCCCGTTTAAAATAAAAATCCGTATTGCGCGACTCGCGGATTAAAGCTTCCATGTCCGGGATAATAATTCCCAATGAACGCAGCTTTGCAACCTTGGAGAGATACGAATCAAGTGCCCTGTCGTAATTAAAACGATCCGGCGGTACATACGCAGGGGTCATGAGCGCCCTGGTGGGAGTATAAAAAATCATAAGTCTGGTTCCCAGGGAAGCCAGGTATGCGGTAAGCTCTTTTAACCCCGTATAGGATGCGTCGGCAGCAAAATCCTCGAGAAAATCGTCACCGGAACGATACACCCATCCCTCTTTTCCTTCCGTAAGGAATTTTAATGCTTTCAGCTTTGTTGAGGTATAACTGGCCTCATCAGCGGTTTCACGGCACAGATGATCAAATATTTCAACCCGATATTCTGGCTCTGCCGCACTACAGACACCAGCAGTCAATAACAAGACCAAGGCAAAAAAAATACAAGGTTTCTGCTGCAAAATACGCATGTACAACCTACCTTTGTGCATCAGACAGGATATACAACGGAAGTTTTCCTGTCTGCACCATGAATATGGAGGTGGCAATACCCTTGCGCAGGGCTATCTTTTCCGTGGTTAGAATTCTGGTATTATTTTCGTGTACCGCAAAAGGAAGATGAAGTGCATTGACATCCCTAAAACCATAGTGGCCGGGAGCGACGGGTTCAATAACAGTTGTTTTACTGTTGGCTGTTTTCAGCATGATAGGCTTGCTGCCGATATTAAACAGCTTCAGCCGCGCCTTTTTTCTGTTGGCAAACGGTTTTTCTGTAATCATGTAGCTGTCCCCTTTACCATCCCAAACCAAGGTCATCATACTTTTGGGCAGCCCCGGAACAGTTATTTCTTTATCGTTTAACTGCAGTCGAATCGGTGAGGTAATGGAGAATGCGTAATCGGAAACAGAAAGCGGTTTGAGTCTGGCCAGGATTTTTCCATCCAGTTTTACTTCAAGGGACAGAGCATCCGAAGCGTTCAGTACCCGGTAGAAATAGGCATTTGCCGGCGGCTTTTTATCGTACAGGGCAGAATCCGCTGCAACAGTAGTTAAAGGATGCATTAAAAACAGTATCATTACAACAAGGTTTGAATATTTCATTTTATCTCCTTACCTGTGGTGTTGTGATCGGGAGGCACGAGAAGATATCGTACGGGTATCTCCCAGATCACAAAAGATATTTGTTGTTCATTTCTCAGGTTCTCATTTATAAACGTCTTCATTGGAGCAAAAGGCCCTGTTCCCGTGTCGGCGTAGTTGATCAGCTCTTTATGGAGAAACAGTTGCAGCCAGTCGACAAATTGCCACCGTTTATCCGCACTGTAGCTGGTACCAACCAAAGCTGTGTTGAGTACGGTATCGGTAAACAACTCGACATCGTCCTCCTCCTCCTTCCGGATGGTTACCGTACTCATAGTATCCGGAGGAGGTCCGAATTGAGCAAAAAACGAGCCGGTTGGAATAAAATTCATTAAGTCTCCGGATAGCGTTTTCGTTTCTTTTTTTCCGGTGACAAATTTCTCTTCTCCGTAAGGAAGAGAGTTATCGTCCGCTATTGCCCGTGCTGCCAGTCGGGAACCGTGGACGGTCCAATGGGTGTCGGTGCGAAAAAATACCTGTTGGCCTCGATGCACTGCCGCTGCCAGAGCATTCCTGAGATTGACAACCCGAAGCCCCCTGCCGGTCAGATAGGCATAACTTCGGTTGTAGAGATTGATACTGTTGTGTTCTGAATCTTTTGTGAGCATATTTCTGTACAGATCAACTTTCTCAGGAACAAGTGCGACCAACACCTGTATATCGTTTTTACGCAGGAGTTGTACCTGTCGAATTATCCGTTGCAGATTTTTATCCCAAATCTCCTGAAAGTTCGCGGGAAAAGAGTATTCCTCGGAACTGAATAACCAGTTGTCCTTGCCGACAATCACGCCGTTTCTCCCCTCATGGAACAACTGAAAATTGAGAGCTGCCCAAAAACCCGTGGCCACACCTTTCAACGGGAAACTATCCTGATACAGTGTCTCCATCCGCCGGAAAACAGCACCTCTTGCCAGCAGAGGGATATTTGCATCAGGAATTGTGATTGCCCGGGATGAATATAATCCAAGAATGACAATGCAGGAGATGAAAACGGCGCCGTTTAATAATTTTATCTGTTTTCTTCTCATTGTGCCTGCCCCTAAAACTGAAAATACAGAAATGGTGAATAACTTGCTGCGATCAGTCTACTTACTGCCAGCAAAAACAGGGGCAACTGAATGGCCGGTAGGAGTGGCAAGACACGCCGATACACCAACAAACGGTTTATGGAGAAATGACGTGCCCGCATTCCCTGGAAAACCAGAAGCAGAAGTGCACCGGCAATGGCTATTTGTTGAAGAGAGGAGATTGAAAGAGCCAGATCCGGGGAAAGTCCTATTGTGCCGGCGCCAAACATGGCTCCATAAAGCCGCCATGCCTGATGAAGGGAATCGGCACGGAACAGTACCCATCCCAAAACAACCAGCAGGGTGCAGAAGGCCCAACGAATCGGACGAAATTTGTTGTCCTGCGGAATCCCTGATGCCCGCTCAATCGCCATCCAGGCTCCGTGCCACAAACCCCAGAGGACAAAGGTCCAGTTCGCCCCGTGCCATAATCCGCCCAGGAGCATCGTCAGAATCAGGTTGCGGTATGTTTTTACCCTCCCGTGCCGGTTACCTCCCAGGGGAATGTATAGATAGTCCCGCAGCCATGTGGAAAGGCTGATGTGCCAGCGCCGCCAGAACTCGGTAATCGACTGGCTGATATAGGGTTGATTGAAATTTTCCACAAAACGAAATCCCATCATCAATCCAAGACCGATGGCCATGTCGCTGTATCCGGAAAAATCAAAATAGAGCTGCAGGGTATAGACCAGGGTGCCGAGCCAGGAATCAGCCATGCTGGGCATTGAATTATTGAAAACAGCATCTGCAATAGGCGCAAGGGTATCAGCGATCAATACTTTTTTCATAAAACCCTGCATAAACCGGGAAGCGCCCTCGGCAAATTTTGCATACGAGTGGGTGCGGCCGGCAAACTGATCGGCAAGATCCTTGTATCGCAGGACAGGTCCGGCAATCAGCTGTGGAAAGAGTGCTATAAAAGCTGCAAAGTCGATAAACTTCGGACAGGGTGGAGTATCCCGGCGGTAGACGTCCATCAGGTAACTGATGGCTTGAAAAATATAAAAAGAAATGCCGATGGGAAGAATCACCTTGCCAAATGTAAGGGGAGCAAGCCCGAACCGCTCAAATAGTGCGTTTAATGAGTTTACGCCAAAGTTGGCATACTTGAAATATCCAAGAACGCAAAGATCTCCGGCAATACCCAGACGCAGCCACCACTTGCCTGAGTCATGTGATTGATGAGCGATAATGTTTTGGGAAAGAACAAAATTCCAGATCGTCACCAGGATAAACAGCAGTAAAAAATCAACCCTCCACCATCCGTAGAAGCTGTAACTGCCCAGAAGGATAACCAACGAACGATGGCGAGCCGGTGTCAGGTAATAGATTGCCAGAAAGAGAGGGAGAAAGAGAAAAAGAAAAACCTGGGAAGAAAAAACCATGTCACGGTTCCCCTATTCTGGACAGGACGGCCACACCATGCTCACCCCACAGTGATTGCACTATCTGGTTATGGTATTGTTTCAAATCGCCACCAAATTTCAGTTGATGTTTTTTCCCTCCGTTTTGATCAAAAAAAACGTGATAAATGCAGAATTTTTCAGCATTTTTAACAAAGATGGATCCACTTTTATTCTGGGCGATAATCCCGCCGCCAAGGATAGCGGAGATCTTTTGACGGTAAGGATCTTTCTGCAGGTCACGCTTGTGGCCAAGTGCAAGAAGATCCTGGGTTTGTAAAAACACCCCGAACCCGCCATTATTTATGATTGTGTTGTCAAGCAGGTTAACATGTTCACTGTTGCGGAGATAAACACCATGTGCCTTGTTACTGAAGACGATATTTTCTGCAACCAGGTTGTCTCCTGATTCGTACAGGGTTATTCCATCACTTCCATTCCTGTATACCATATTAGCCACGACCTGATTGTTGGTGCACTGCCGGTCGAGCATGATGCCGGAAAGGGTATTGTCATGGGTTTCGTTCTGGAAAATAAAGCTGTTGTTTACCTCTCTGGAAACAATAATTCCATGCTTGACGCGGGTTCCGTAGATATTATTTTTGGCAATAATAAGTCCGGACGAACTATCATGGGGATCAATGCCGTAAATGATGTTGTCTGCATACGTGTTGTTGATTATAATGACGTCCTTTGCCTCATGACAGTAGAACCCGTAATAGATGTCGGAAAAATGAGAATTGACAAACCAGCCGGTCGGAGGCTGGGAAAAATCAAAATCCCGGCGTTGAAAAAGTTTCTCCGTCGGTTTGACATGATATGAGGTCAGGGTGATGCCATAGGACTTGGAGCGGAAATACCCCAGGTGGGCAGCTTTAGTCCGATTAAAATAGGTCCTGCTGCCTCCCCAACCCACAAAAAACGGCCGATACGCATGTTTGTCACCGCTGTACAATGCAGGCAAGTCCGTGGACTCTATCCAGCCGAGCAGGGCGCCGCCCTGCAGAAAAAGAACTCCTCCGTTGGCAAGGAAGGCGCCTCGTTCCTGCGAAAGTTTAAGAACCTTATTTTGTATGATGAGCGTGGCATGGATGCCCACCGCAATAGGGAGTTTCGCCAGGTATTCATTGCCGCCAAGGTGGACAAGCAGGCGGGGAAAGGCACGACTGACCTCCTGTAAGGTCATGACTCCCCCTTCGATCACCAGAGTTGAGGGGAGGCTTTTCTGTCTGAGCCCCATGTTCAACAACCCCTTATCACTATAAAGCATCCGCAATTCAACCTGCCCGTGTACCATTTTACGGGACACAGTACCTGGTTTTTTCTTTCTGGCAGCAGCAAGCAATCGTTCAATCGATTCAGAGGAAAATTTTGAAATATCAGGCAGGGTTACGGGGGAAAGTTTCAGTTGTTCCGGATCAAGGGTTTTTACCTGATATCCTGCCGCTAATACCTGTGTTGCAAATAATTGACAGATCAGAAAGGCAAAAATAATTTTTACTTTTGGTTTCACAGGATTGCTCCTCCAACGAGTTCGAGTACAACACGATACACCGTATCATCCGCATCATCGTCAAAGGCACCACCGGGAAAAAAAGCCGAGCTGCGTAAGCGGATAAATTTGAGAGGGACACTGAAGATGGTTGTCTGTACATCATAACGAAGAGAGAGATCCACCCCGGAACCGACATCAGAAGACAGTCGGTTCATATTCAGCGGCTCACTATTCATGTAGATGGGCAATCGATTTTCATCCCGCTGATATCCTGACAAGGCGCCGGCCAGCAAAAAAGTATCCTGAAAGGTATGCGAAAAAAAAAGGCTTTCCTGAATCAGGTTGGTCAGGTCAGGACGGAGGGCATCGTTGAAGCGATACAGATACTGACCGTTGCCCACATAACGGTTGCGGTTTGACTGCAGGCCGGTCTGCACAAACAGGTTGGACACATTATTGTCAAAACCTCCGCTCCCGAACGTAAAGCTTAAGCCAAAAGAGGTCGGCATTGTCTGAAAATCATAACGAACACCGGCATCAACGGCCCAGGCGCTAATCGTATGGTTCTCTAACAATGTACCATCCTCACGGGTGAAATCACTTTGGCCGGTCAGGCCGATCCATTCGAGATTATAGGCAAAAGGACTTTGATGGTTACGCCGTTTGATCCAGTTTGAGGATAAACCAAGACCATACCAGAGCCACTCTCCATTTATTCCCTCCGGCGCGGAGCTGTACACGTCGCCGGCCTTGTCATGACTGTTCTGACGGCTGTACATACCCCTGAATGTAATTTCATGATATGGTTTCCAGTCGATAATGCTTTCTGTGAAAAAGCGAAGTTTATTTTTATCCACAGCGTTAAGTTCACTGCCGGTACGATAAGGGTCAAAACGTTCACCAATACCCGCCTGAAATCGCAGCCTGGTGCCTGAAAATCGCCAGACTACAGCTTCCAGGTCGCTGTCCCACCACAGCGAACTTGCTGAACGGATTCTCTGCAGACCAAGGGTCAGGTGTTCTCCCGGATAATCGGTTATACCATGGTACCGTACCCAGAATTGCCGCAGCTGCAGATAGCTGCTGGTGTCCGTGGTCCGTGCTACTCTTCCTGCATCCTGATCGGTAAAAGTTGAGGAGAGTTGGGATCCGGAAAGAAACGCCCGGCCCTCTGAAAGAAAGGACCAGTCATCGTACACTCTGCCTGAGCCAAGAAGAGCAAGCTGAACAAATCCGCCCTGTTCTTTATCCTGTGTTCTGTTTTCCCGATGGGGCAACCGCTCGGCAACAGCACCGATTTTGTACCGGCACCACAAGTCATAACCATTTGTTTCCCGGAGATAGTCTGCACCACCTGCAGAGCCAGGTAAGATAGCAAGCAGGAGTATCAGGGCGGTAAAGATATATGTCTTCATAAATCACTGCCCCCTGCCGACGACTGGTCAGCATGCCTGCTCCCGGATCGAATTTCAAAAAATCTTTCCCGCTCATAAACAAGTTGTTTTTCAGCCGCATCCCGGTCGGTCAGTTTTTCCTTCAAGATGAGCATCAATGCATCGATGTTGCTCTTTGTCTGCGGTGACTGCGGCCCCATCTCCGCCATGGTGGCAAAAACCCAGCTATACATAGTATTACTTCGGATGCCCGGCCAGCCATTAAAGGCCTTGGCCAGTTCATAATATGCCGGCTGTACATCACGGCGTGCTGCAAAAAGAAGATGATTAATCCCGGCCTGGAGTTTTTTCGCTCCCAGCTTTCCTGTGAGATACAGACGTCCGAGATAAAGAGAAGCCTTGGGATCATCAGGGATCTGCAAAAATAGACTTTCCGCCCTGATCGGATCATCAATAATCCGCTGTCCGGTGGCATACATCCTTCCCAGTATTCTCTTGGCTTCGGGATTTCCCTGCTCAACAAGTTTTTCAAGTCCTGTCAGTAACTCTTCATTACTCAGAAGCATTCTCTGCCGGTACTCCTGCCTGGCTAAAAGCAGAAAGAGACGGGGGCTTTGCGCGGAACCCAGAGCGGCAAGACGCAGTCCGGCAGCGACTTGCCGGGAACCATACTTATTGTTAAGTAAAATAGAGGCGCAACGAAAGAGCAATTCTTCTGTCTCCGGAACAAGGCTGTCCCTCTTTTTGTCAGCTGTTGTCAGATAGTTTTCTTCCAACTGACGACTGAGTTGCTCGATTCTGTCTGCGTCATCGGTTGCTTTTGCCAGCTTAAAATGGAGCTGTAGACACACCGGTTTCAGACCTTGCGCATTTCCTGGACCACAAATCCTGTTGATCAGTCCTGAGTATTTTTCAGGGTCGTCAAGTCTGTTGAGCACTACGGCAATCTCTTCTTTACTGTCGATGCCATCTTGCAGCATGGCATCAAGCAATGACGCGATATCTGAATCCGGGTAGTCTGTCCTGTGAGCAGCATAAAAACGAGCAAGCAATGGCAGGGCATCGTGGAAGGTTTCTTGTCGCTGGAGCAGGGCGCGATGTGCCGGCTCTATATAGTCGGCATCGACTCGACTCATCTTTTCAAGCCAACGTACATAGTTATAATCAGCTTTTTTCGAAAATTCCCTGGCCTGACGGTAATATACACCGGCTTTGGCAAGCAGGCCGGGCTCATTGCTGCGGCTGTAGAGATCGGCCAGAGCAAGTTTGGCCTCTACATAACCGTCATCACTAAGTTCCTTCAACATCCTCTCCGCTTTTTCCGTATAGCCGGCATCGGCCTGACGACGTGCGTAATCCACGTCCTGAACCAGACTGCACGCACTCAATACAAAAAGAAAAAAAAGAGAAGGAAGGTAATTCATACGGAACCTCGTCCGATTTTCCTGTAATCAATGCTTTAAAATATGAAAAAACGATGGAGTTTTCCGTATCATGACAAAGACCGGTCCGGCCACTTTGTCAAGACCGGGAGCTTGCTCAGGCTGTATTATCACTGTCACACTGCTCATGTTTGATTTCAGATCAACGGATACGGTCTGGATCGAACCGGAAAATGATTTGTCTTCAGCCGGGTACCTAAGTTGCACGGTTTTACCGACCGCCAGGTCGTCAGCATCTCTGTAGTTGAAGATGGCCTTGATATACGGACTGCTTCCCTGGCAGACCAGATCAAAAAGAACTTCGCCGTTACGGACGTAGGTCTTATTGCTGACCCTGCCTTGAAGAACCGTTCCGTCACAGGGACTTTTTACCAGGATGTTGGAAACCTGAGAGAGCAGGGATGTGAGTTTTTCCGGAGCTACCGCTGCAATTTGACTCTGTTTAAGAAACTCGGAGGCCGGAGATGAAATCGTTGCCAGGACGGCTCCCTGTTTCACCTGTTGGGCCTCGTCGTCCACCAGTTCGAGATATCCTTCCGCCGGAGCCTGCACCAGTTCGCTTTCTACATCCACCAGGGCAGTAACAGCGCTGGTTATAAAAAAATTCTGGTACAGGTTGTATGTGATAAATGCCAGCACAAAAACACTTATACAGGCAGCCAGTGCGGTGCCGAAAAGAGCGCGAAACCTTTTCCAGCCAGTCAACTCCCCGGTTCCGGCTTGTTTCCTGGCCTTGGTGAAATTCTCTCGAGAAAGGGTTGTCAGGATATCATTGCTTGTGACCAGGTCACCAGCCAGATATTTACTGATAAACAATCTGAGAATTGATATCTGCTCCGGATTAAGATCATCAAATTCACATCCTGCCTGATGTTCATTTTCAACATAATGGACAACGATAAATGTGATCGGCAGGCGGAATTCAATGGTATTTAAATGAAACAAAAGTTCTCCGGAATATCGTCCCCCCTGTTTAAAAGGAAAATCTCCGGTATGCAGTCCAAATCCACTGGCGGACAGATCTCTTAGTCTGACAGTATGAGAGATCCCGTTTTTATCTTCCATAACAATGCGGGCCGGCAGTTTGACCCTTGCATGGCGGCGCTGGGCTTCGGTTTCGTGTACGATGTTACTTTCTGGTTGCGACATATTGAGATCCTGTACATAAATGATACGGCATGATTCAGACCATGCACAAAATCAGGGCGATAAATGCACTTGCAGCCGTGAGGGTCATTATAGGTGGAGAAATACGGTTAAATTGTGCCTGAAAGGTATTGTCATGTGCTTTCAGCCTGGTTTTCTGTCTGGTCCAGGATTGTTTATCAAGCCGGAAAAATACATAGATTTTGATCAATGATCCATAAATCTGGTTAAAGTAGAGCATCAGGGGGAAGGCAGGGCCTATCTTGTGGCCCGAAGCCCTGAGCAACAGGGTGACAATGGTCCGGGTGATGGCTATCCACAGCAGATACATAACCAGATAGACAATGGAGTATTTTACCGCAGCTACAATTGCCGCTGTCAACCCGAGCAGGGATGTCCACATGGAAATTCGCTGATCCCAGAGGACATAATAGGTCAGTGGACCCAGTCGCTGCAAGCCAAGTCTGGTCGCACGTGAATTCTGCCTGAGAGAGTTGCCGTACCAACGGAACATAAGTTGACGGGCAGCACGCAGGAAATTTCTGTCCGGCGGATGTTCCACCGTTTTAACAATGGCATCAGGAACATAGTAGGTATCCCACCCCCTGCGCATAAGACTAAACCAGCTTGACTTGTCATCCCCGGTCAGAAATTTAAATCTACCCAGACGCCAATGCTCAAGAAAATCGTTTTCAACATCATCTATAAACTCCTGCTCGGTAACCACACCAGCCCGAAACATTGACATCCTGCCGGTCAGAGTGAGTACCCGCTTTGCCAGTCCCATAGAAGACATGCCGATATGGCGTTGGGCAAACCGGAGTTTGTGCCACTGGCTCATCCAATAAGAACCCTGGACGTCACAATACTCATTGGTTGTCAGGGCGCCCACCTTTGGAAACAGGGAAAAATACGGTACACAGCGACTGACGACATCCGGTTCCAGCACAGTATCACCATCCACCACCACAACTAGGTCGGAGGAATCCGGCATGTCCCGTGCTATGGCCCGGAATCCATAGGCCAGGCCATCCCGTTTGCCTGTGCCTGGAATACGGACAATTTTCAGGGTTACCGACGCCCCGGGCCGGTATTTATTCCACAGAGTCTTGAAGATCAGTTCATCACTCAATTCAACAATAGATGCTACCACCGTAGCTCGGTAACCGCAGTTCATGGCCTCTTGTATAACGGATTCATACACCATGGCGGTGGTCATAGTATCTATACGAAAGCTGGTCACCATCAGATAGATATGGGACGGTGGATTGATAGACAGGGCGCGCAGGGCCCTGCGTCTATGGAGCGGAAAAACGAGGTAAAGAAAAATCAGAGCCCGGACATAATGAACCATACCAACTCCATAGCGCCAAATGCCTATGGTTCCGATGATGAGAATAAAATCAGGGTGGGTCTGGTCAAAAACCGTCGGGGGCACCACCAAGGAAAGAGCGCCAATAAACGACAGCAGTAACGACCAACCGAAAACGATTTGAAAAAAAGACTGCACGAAACAACCCTACCAGCAGATACCCTGGATATTTCCATACGATTTCTGGTGCATAAAACCATTGAGATCAAGCACATGGTGCCGGTCTTCTATTTTGTTAAACACAGTAGAAAACTCCTTGTTGCCATTCCCGATGACGATAAAGTCGGAGGCATGAATAACCGTATCCATATCATCATGGAGCAGGGAAGCAATATGGGGAATGCGTTGTTCGATATACTCCTTGTTACTGCCGTGAACTTTTGCATAACTGACGTTGGCATCATAAACCATGATCTCGTATCCCTTGCCGAGCAACTTTTCAACCAATTCTACCTGAGGGGCCTCCCGAAGATCGTCGGTGCCGGCTTTAAAGCTCAGGCCGAGAAAGCCAACTTTTCGTTTCCCGGATTTTTCAATCAGTCTGAACGAATTTTCAATGTGATTTTTGTTACTCTCCATTACCGAGGACAGCAATGGATGTTTTATATCCATTTTTGCGGCCCGGTAGGTAAGCGCCCGCACGTCCTTGGGCAGGCAGGAGCCTCCAAAGGCAAAACCAGGTCGCATATAATAACTGGAAATATTGAGTTTGGTGTCGGTGCAGAATATTTCCATCACCTCACGGCCATCCACGCCGCAGGCTTTTGCTATTGAACCTATTTCATTGGCAAATGCGACCTTTACCGCATGCCAGCTGTTACATGCATATTTCACCATCTCCGCCACCTCGATGGAAGTAATAAACATAGGCGCGGTAAGATGACTGTATAACTCTTTGAGTTGCCCGCCAGAGGTCTCGTCAAGGCAGCCGACAACCGTCATGGGCGGATTGTCGAAATCGCTGATGGCGCTGCTCTCGCGCAGAAATTCAGGGTTGACAGCCAAGCCGAATCCAATACCGGCCTTTTTACCGGTTACCTCTTCAAGAACAGGTAAAACCATTTCCCTGACACTGCCGGGCAGAACCGTACTGCGAATGACAACGGTGTGATAACTGTTTTTATCCTTAATGACCTTGCCGATCTGCCGGCAGGCGCTTTCTATATATTCCAGATTCAACGCACCATTTGGCATAGAAGGTGTGGGCACGGAAACAAAGGAGATGTCCGTCTGCTGGACAGCCTCTTCAACAGAGAGTGTAGCAGTGATGCGACCAGCCCGGACTCCTTCCGACAGCAATTCGCCCAGACCAGGCTCAACAATCGGAGAAAGGCCACGATTAATCATGTCCACCTTATTCCTGACAACGTCAACACCTATGATCCGGTGGCCAAACCGGGCAAGACAAGCTGTACATACGGCTCCGACATATCCAAGACCAAAAACACTGACCTGCATTTTTATCTCCTCATTATTATTATTGAAGTTAAAATGGGATTGCACCCGTTAAATGTCCTGGTAAATAGTTACGGTTTTGATACTGTGTGTACACATAAATCTGTTGTAGCCGGTGGGACTCGGGTAGTGTAAAAAAACTGAATTCAAAGGGTTAGTACTATAATAGGTAATGTAAAAATGCCATGACGTGGTATATGTCACGCTATCAGCGAACAACATATTATTACAGATTTTATAATAGAATGTTTCCAGAATGGAAATATTAAAAGAATATCATATAATTTTTCATAAAGGTACAAAATAATAAAAGGATATTTCTGCCCTGTAGATGCAATTCCTTTATATTCAGTGGTTTTTTGTTATATATTATTTTTTGGTAAGGATAAAACGACTCTGATAAAGAGTTATCTTTTTAGTTGACTTGAACTTTATACGAACTCGAACTCATCACAAAGGGAATACTCTGATATGAACAGGAAATACTTTGCAACAGCCTAAAATAAGATTATATAAGGCAGATTTGCAAGACAATCCTTTAACAAAGACAACCATCCATATAAATTCAATCTGCACATGAAAGGTATCATTCTCGCCGGCGGTTCAGGGACTCGCCTGTATCCATTGACCCGGGTCATCAGTAAACAGTTGATTCCGGTATACGACAAACCCATGATCTATTATCCCATGTCGGTGCTGATGCTGGCGGGAATTCGTGATATTCTAATCATCTCCACGCCCTGTGATCTGCCGCGTTTTTCCGAGTTGTTCGGTAACGGTAGTGATCTGGGGCTTCGCATCTCCTATGTTGAACAACCTCGGCCCGAAGGGCTGGCCCAGGCCTTTATTCTTGGCCGGGAATTTATCGGTGATGACAGCGTCTGCCTGGTGCTTGGCGACAATATTTTTTTCGGGCATGGTTTTGCCGATATTGTTCAACGGTGCAGCCGGTTGACGGTGGGTGGTACGATCTTCGGCTACCTGGTTAAGGACCCGGAGAGGTACGGGGTTGTGGAATTCAACAGTGAGCAGCAGGTCGTCGGTATCGAAGAAAAACCGGAGAAACCGAAATCCCGCTATGCGGTGCCCGGACTATATTTTTTTGATAATGAGGTGGTCGATATTGCTGCCGCCATCAAACCTTCCGCCAGGGGTGAGTTGGAAATTACCGATATCAATAAACACTATCTTGAGCGGGGCAAACTCACCGTTGAATTGCTGGGCCGGGGATTCTGCTGGCTGGATACCGGTACCCATGAATCGTTGCAGCAGGCCGCAAGCTATGTGCAGGCCGTGCAGGAGCGTCAAGGTCTAAAGATTGCCTGTCTGGAAGAAATTGCCTATCGTCTTGGCTATATTGAGCGCGAGCAGGTGGAGCGATTAGCCACGACCATGAAAAAGAATCAGTACGGTGTTTATCTGCGTGACATGCTGAGAGACACCATTCCCGACGGTCGGGCGGAGCAATGAATATCTTAATAACCGGTGCCGGCGGCCAGCTTGGCAGGGACTGCGTTGCACGCCTTGGCGCTGCTCATCGGGTATCCGCCTGCACCTCCGCTGAACTGGACATTACAAGCAGCGAGCAGGTTGCAACAGTGTTTGCCCGTTGCGCACCACAGGTGGTGATTAACTGTGCAGCCTATACGGCGGTTGATCGTTGCGAAGAGGATGGGGAACGGTGCCGGGCGGTTAACAGCACAGGTCCGGGCAATCTTGCCCGGCAGTGTCGGCAGACACGCGCACGTCTGCTGCATGTTTCCACCGACTATGTGTTTGACGGTAAGCGTCCGGTGCCCGATCCTTATGATGAAGAAGCCCCGGTACAGCCACTGTCCGAGTACGGCCGGAGTAAACTTGCCGGTGAGCAGGCAGTGGCGGCTGCCATGGATAATTATTGTATTGTGCGAACCGCCTGGTTGTACGGTATGGGCAGCGGTAATTTCCTCAAGACCATTCTCCGCCTGGCCCTGGCCGAGCCGGGTCGAACCCTGAAAATCGTCAATGATCAGTTCGGTTCCCTGACCTGGACGGGACGTCTGGCCGCGCAACTGGAAATCCTTGTTGAGCATCCGATAACCGGTATTGTCCATGCCACGGCCGAAGGATATTGCAGCTGGTATGAAGGCGCTGTATTTTTCCTGAAAAGCATGGGGGTTGAAGCCGATCTGGTTCCCTGTGCCTCCGACGAATATCCCACTCCCGCCCATCGGCCGGCAAATTCCATCCTGGAGAATAAACGGCTGCAGGCGGCGGCTATCAACAAAATGGTGCCCTGGCAGCAGGATGTGCAGGATTTTGCCGAGAGGAATCGCCGGGCACTGCTTGCCGAGGCCGGAACAAGAAAAGAGTAGCCGGTGTTATTATCCCTCCAGCCCTACTAACTGCAGATCTCCCCAGGCACCTAATTTGTCTCCGGCGATCAGGACGGCGCCGGTGACGTCCTTCATCTCCCGGACAACGGCAAGTGCCCGGTTAAGACGGTCGTCGGTATTGCCCTGGACCTCGTTGCCAAGTCTGGTGGCCAGGGCATCGGCAAAGGCGGTCCGCGGAGCAACCACAACAGCGGCATCAGCCGCCCCCAGGCTGAGGGAATGGCCTATGCTTGCCGACGAGGTACAGACTCCGCAAGCCATCTGTCTGCTTTGCAGGCGGATACCGACCCGTCCGCTTAACGGCGATTCACCCGCATAGATAGCAATAGTGCATGCTTTTTTTCGTTTGACGTAAATATCACCGCCGTTTTCGACGATGACCTCGTTGTGGCCAAGGAGTTCAAGGCCCCTGCCGACAAATTCGGCAACGGCCCCGGCAACAGCAGCCATGGGGCCTACCCCGGCCCGGCGTCCTGCCGTCAGCATGGTCCTGATAATTGCCGGCGCTGTGTTATCTTCGGCCAGCGGCACCAGGCTGGTGAGAAAATCATGGTGCGTCTTTATATAGTTTTCAATGGCGGTTCGTGCCTCTGTGATCAGGGTGAGTGCCGGTTCCTCTACCCCGGTTGCCGCCATGATATGCAGGTCGGTTTCCATCAGTTGTACCCGGGTGGTGGTCAGCCC
Organism: Desulfobulbaceae bacterium; assembly: GCA_026986885.1. Next base: position 714 of record JALSNT010000015.1, on the reverse strand, counting down.
GGATTGCTCCAGTCGGCGATATGACCGCTCCTGATAGGAATAAGGGTCTTTTTTTGCCGGTCTTCTTTTTCCCATGCGCTAACTTTTGATTTTGCGTACAATAAATTAACCGTTCATGCGGTCTATTACTTCGGATAGTCAGGCAGAGAAAGAAAAAATGGCGGATCAGCTTATTCTTTTTACCCGGTATCCACGACCCGGCAAAGTGAAAACCAGGATGGTCCCTGCTCTGGGAGAGACAGGAGCGGCCAGACTGCACGACAAGCTGACGCGGCGGTGTCTGGATCGCCTTCTGCCTCTGTGCGCAAACGGTGAGATTTCCTTTTCGGTTTTTTATACGGGCGGCAGCAGGCGCCGGATGCAGGCCTGGCTGCCCGGCGTTTCTCTGGTTCGGCAGACGGGTACGGACCTGGGGAAACGCATGATCGCCGCTTTTTCCCATGCCAGAACCCGGGGCAAAAAACGTATTCTGCTCATGGGTTCGGATTGCCCGGACCTGTCGGCTGCCGTTATCCGGCAGGGGTTGACCGCTCTTCGGCACCATGATCTGGTTATCGGGCCTGCCCATGACGGCGGTTATTATCTGATAGGGATAGGCAGCCGCTATGCGCCTGCTGATCTTCACCCGTTGATGGATACTATTGCCTGGGGGACGGCAAACGTGCTTGCCGACACCATTGCCCGGATAAAAAACGCGGGTATTTCATATGCGCT
>JALSNT010000014.1 GCA_026986885.1 Desulfobulbaceae bacterium | reverse complement strand
TCGCCGCCTCTTTTTTACCTGTTGCCGCCGATAGATTGATCGGCAAGGGAGTTGAATTGCGCGGTTGTCCCCGCTGTTGTTCCCTGGTCAAGACCATAAACCCGGCCCATGATTCCGACTGGGGTAAGGAATTTTTAGATCTTATTTTAGTCGTCCGCATTGTTGACTCCATGGATGAAGCCATGGGTTACATCGAACAGTACGGGTCAAACCATACGGAAACAATCGTCACCAATTCCTATGCCGACAGTCAACGTTTTCTGCGGGAAGTTGATGCGTCGGCAGTTATGGTTAATGCTTCTACCCGCTTTAACGACGGTGGTCAATTCGGACTGGGGGCGGAAATAGGTATATCAACAACCAAGCTGCACGCCTATGGTCCCATGGGTCTGGAGGAGTTGACCACAAGAAAATTTATCGTTTACGGCAACGGAGAGGTACGAAGCTGACGGCATGCTCCTGATAACTGAATCCAGGTGATACTTCCGTCCCCGTTAAAAAAACCACGGATGGACACTGATTCACACGGATTTTACCGATCTGCCACACCCATGGTCTGGTGGAACGAGGATGCCTTTTGGGTTCCGGCTTTGCAAGGTTAAAGTAATATTTTTTTTGCGGAACCGGTTGTGATTTCATGCTGCATGCTGACAAGAAAAACAATCATAATATCGGCGTGTTCGGTGGCACGTTTGATCCTGTACATGAAGGCCATGTTGCATTGGCCCAATATGTTCTGGATATGGGAGTGACAGGTGAAATTCTTTTTTTGCCGGCAGCATGCCCTCCGCATAAATCATCTGCCACGGCCTTGTTTTCCCATAGGCTGGCCATGTTGCAGCTTGCCCTGACAGGCAAAGAAAAAATGGCTGTTTCCTCTCTCGAAGCAAAGAGGGATGGGCCATCGTACACGGTGGACAGCCTGCGTCTTCTCCGGAACTCCTTTCCTGCTGGGCAGTTATCCTTTCTTATGGGGGCTGATTCTCTGCTTGAACTGCACCTGTGGTATAAGTACACTGAAATTTTACGCCTTGCCGATTTGATTGTCGTTGCAAGGAAGGGAATCAGTGCTCGGCAATGCAGGCAGGCAATTGTTGACCTGCCCGGTGGATACACAATGGTGCCCGGAACGGATCCGACTGTTTTCCGCCATTCCGACGGTGCTGAAATCCTCTATCTTGCAGGCTTCACCCATGCCGTCTCTTCATCCATGGTTCGCAGGGAGTTGCAGGCAGGGATACGCCCCCGCGGCCTTGATGAAAATGTTTTTTCATATATTCAGGAACATCACCTTTACTCCTAAATTGAGCGTTTCACTCATCTGCAATTGAAAAAAAATAAATGATTATAGAATGTTTTCTTTATAAAGTGTTGCAGATGAGTGAAACCCTTCGGGATTTCCATTTCATCCCCAATCTGCATGCCTTGCGCTGCTCCATGTAGGTTAACTACAATGAAACAGCACAAAACCTGCAGATTGGAGCGAAATGAAAATCGCTCAATTTAGGTTACTGCTACCGGTAGCGATGCGCTTTATTGCTGATCTTCATATTCATTCCTGCTATTCAAGGGCTACAAGCAGGGCGAGCCGTCTCCCCGGGCTGGCCGCCTGGGCTGCCATCAAGGGTATCCGGGTACTGGCCACCGGTGATTTTACCCATCCCGGCTGGTTGCAGCACTTGTCGGAAAATCTTGAACCTGCCGAACCCGGGTTATTCAAGTTACGGTCCTGGAACAATGATGAAATCGCCTCGCTGGTGCCGCCGGATCTTGACTGTTCACGTCTGCAACTTGACAAGATCCGTTTCCTGCTCAGCTCTGAGATCAGTTCCATCTATAAAAAAGACGGTAAGGTCAGGAAAATACATAACATTCTTTATGCCCCCGATTTTGCTTCCGTGCGCAGGATAAATAAAAAACTTGCAGGTATCGGCAACCTTGAATCCGACGGCAGACCGATTCTCGGCCTTGATGCCCGTGACTTACTGGCCGTTGCCCGGGAGATGGCACCCGAAGGATTTTTTGTTCCTGCCCATATCTGGACGCCCTGGTTTTCCCTTTTCGGATCCAAATCCGGCTTTGATGCGCTTGAAGAATGCTTCGGCGATTTGAGTTCTGAGATTTTTGCCCTTGAAACCGGTCTTTCCTCCGACCCTGATATGAACAGGTGTATATCCGCCCTTGATCAATATACACTCATTTCCAATTCCGACTGCCACTCACCGGCCAAGCTTGGTCGGGAGGTCAATATCCTGGAGACGGAGTTGAGTTTTTCCGCAATCAGGAATGCCTTACGCACCCCGGTTGATAGCCGGGGCAACAGGGTTTTTCATGGAACCGTTGAATTTTATCCGGAAGAGGGAAAGTATCACTGTGACGGCCATCGGAAATGCCACGTCTGCATGGAGCCTGACGAAACCATTCGCAGGCAGGGGAAATGCCCGGTTTGCGGCAAACCGGTCACCGTTGGCGTGCTGCACCGGGTGATGGAGCTGGCCGACCGCAACGCCCCGGTGTATGCCGAAAATGCGCCGCAGGTGTTCAGCCTGATTCCATTACCTGAAATTCTTGGTGAGCTTCTTGGGGTTGGCCCGGCTTCAAAAACAGTGATGCGTAATTATGCACGTGTTATCAATTCGTTCTCCTCAGAATTTAATCTTCTTCTTGATGTTCCCCTGGAGGAGATTTCCCACAGGGCCTCACCATCACTGGCAGAGGCGATTCACCGGGTTCGGCGGGGCAGGGTCATCCGTCGGCCCGGATATGACGGTGAATTCGGGGTCATCCGGGTTTTCGAGCAGGATGAGCTGAGCCGACTTGCAGGTCAGCTTGAACTGTTCGGCACACCCGTTGGTATCAGGAAGAGAAAAAAGAAAAAAAGCAGGATTGCGCAAACAGTACAAAAAAAAACCCGAAAAAAAAAAGAACAAAAAAGATCAACCGATAAATACAATGAATTGAATCTTAAACAGCAGGGTGTGGTAACCAGTTCTGCCGATCATATCCTTGTTCAGGCCGGTCCCGGCACAGGTAAAACCCATACCCTGGTTGCCCGCCTGCAGTTCCAGCTCCACAATAATCCGGGTCCGGCCACGGTCATTACCTTTACCAACAAGGCCGCTGCCGAAATTCGGCAACGAATTACCTCTCTGGACGAAGTCAGCCGGCAATCGGTCTTCATTTCCACCCTGCATGGGTTCTGTCTTCGATTTCTCCGCAAACAAGATCCCCTGCTGCGGGTTGCCGGAGCTGATATGCGCATGCTCCTGCTGCGCAGGCTCTTTCCGGAAAAAAATATTTCCACTCTCAGGCGGCTGAGCGAACAGTTTTCCCGGTTATTGACCGATCCTGGCGGCTGGTCTTCATTTGCTCCTGAAACAGTGGAGTCGGCAAAAATATACAGCGATCTTGTCGACAGGCTTCACCTCATCGATTTGGAGGCAATCATTCCCTGCGCCCTTGCCCTGCTTAAAAAAAACCGTGGATCGGCGACCATGATGCGCCGGCAAAGTAAATTTTTATATATTGATGAATTCCAGGATCTAAATGCAGTTCAGTATCAACTGGTGATGGAGCTGGCCCGTTCTTCCTCCATTTTTGCCATCGGCGATCCCGACCAGGCCATATATGGTTTTCGCGGAGCTGATCCACAATGGTTTTTTCAATTCATCCGGGAAATGTCTCCTGAGGTCCACTCGCTGGATATTAATTATCGCTGTGATAAAATAATTGTTCAGGCGGCGGCCCAGGTGATTGCCAACAATACATATTCAGGTACCGTCGCAGTCGCGCACAGCAGCAGACCCGGCAGGATTTTTCAGCAATCTTGTAGCTCCGCCTACGAAGAAGCTCGTTTTGTCGTCCGCCGGATAGAACATCTCATCGGCGGTACCTCGCACCGGGAAATAGAAAAACTTGCCGCCGGCCCGGAAGAGGATTTTTCCCTTAGCGATATCGGTATCCTCTATCGGACCGGGAGACAGGCCGACATTATCAGTGATGCCCTGTTTGCCCAGGGTCTTCCCTTTCAACGGGTCGATCTGGAACCCTTTTACCTGCATAAGCCGGTAAAACCTCTCTATTTATGGAGCATTGTTGCCGCAAATATCTGTACTGCCGCTGATTTTATATCGCTGCTGGCCATGGAACCGGGTATCGGCAAAAAGACAGTACAAAAAGTGGAAACCGCCCTGTCGGCAAGCCATAATCCACTCAAGGATTTTTTGCTTCTTGCCGAGAATAAGGATAAACTCAGACAGGCAGGCCAGCATTTTCGTGAACTTTTGCAACGTCTACTGGCTACCTGCGAAAATCAGGGGGTGGCTGCCGGACTTGCCGCCATTACGGGCCACTACAATATTGTGAAGGATGATCCGGAAATAGCCCGCTTTTTCCGCATATCTGGAGCCATCGGTGATTCTTTGCCGGCCTTTGCCACATATCTACAGGAAAACAGCCGCTCCATAGTGGCCGAGTCGCCCGGCGAGACGGTCACGCTCATGACGCTGCATGCGGCCAAAGGTACGCAATTTCCGGTGGTGTTTATCATTGGTTTGCAGGAAGGAACGTTGCCGATCCAACCAAGGGAGCAGTTGAGCCGGGCTGAATTCAAGGCCCATATCGACGAGGAACGCAGGCTGTTTTTTGTCGGTATGACCCGGGCCGAACATCAACTGTATTTAAGCTGGTCCCATGGACACCCTGACCGGGCAGGGAAGGGCGGCTTCGGCAGGCCGTCGAGATTTCTTGCCGATATTGATTCCTCTCTTTTTTCCAAGCCCCCTTCTTCTTATGTGCGGAAGAGGAGATATAAACAACTAACTCTTTTTCCACAGCCATGAGCGAGCAGAATAACGATTGCCGTCAACAGGTAGCCGAACTGGAACAGACCATTGCCGAGCTGCAGCTTGAAAATACACGCCTGCGCGACAAGGCAAAACATGCCGACAGCGCCAACAAGGCCAAATCGGATTTTTTAGCCATGATCAGCCATGAGATTCGCACCCCGATGAACGGGGTCATCGGGCTGAGCGAATTACTCCTTGGCACGGAGCTGCAACCGCAGCAGCAACATTTTGCCGAATTGATTCTCACTTCGGCACGTAATCTGCTGACCCTGATTAACAGCCTTCTTGATTTCAGCAAAATTGAAGCAAAAAAAATGGTGCTGGATCTTGCCCCCTTTGATCTTGTATCCATGCTGAAGGAAACCATGGAGTTGTACAGCCTCTCCGGCGGCCGGAAAGATCTCAAGGTCAAGGCCGAGATTGATCCCCGGCTGCGCGATTCCTATATCGGCGACGGTTATCGTATTCGGCAGATCCTGGTCAACCTTCTCGGTAACGCGGTCAAATTTACCAGCAGGGGCACCATTCGTTTAAAAGTCTTTATTGTTTGCCGGCAGGAAGGCAGTGATGTTATCCGCTTTGAAGTGGAGGATACCGGTCCCGGGATCATTCGGGAAAAACAGGGAGAACTGTTTAAGCCCTTTACCCAGCTTGACGGACCATCCAGGCTGCGTTATGGAGGCACGGGCCTGGGGCTGTCCATCTGCGCCAAGCTTATTGAATTGATGGATGGGGCCCTTGGCCTGAATTCAGCGCCGGGCCGGGGGAGTACCTTCTGGTTCCAGTTGCAGTTGCCTGTGGAGTCTTCCAGAGAGAATATCGATGATGTCAGTGAGTTCC
>JALSNT010000013.1 GCA_026986885.1 Desulfobulbaceae bacterium | reverse complement strand
TACATATCGAATCAGGATATTTTCAATGCTTAAAAAAGAATAAAAAAAGCCATGGAAGCAAACGGCTCCCATGGCTTATTGTCTTGCAAAATAAAAAAAAGACCCTTTACCCAAGGGGCTGCATCCTGTTCACTCTCCTTGTTAAACGGGAAACCTTACGGGATGCTGCTCTTTTATGGATACTTCCTTTGGACGCGGTTTTCTGAATAACCGGAATCGCCTGGGCCAGGGCCTTTTTGGCTGCTTCTTCCGAACCGGCAAGCAGAGCATCTTCAACCCGGCGAACGACTGTCTTCATCTTTGCTTTATTCATACGATTGCGAAGACGACGCACCTTGGATTGACGGTCTCTTTTCATTGCGGATTTATGGTTTGCCATATAAAACTCCTTCTTCCCCCGGCAGGGAGGTCAAATTATAAAATATAAAAAATCACAAACAGTTACAAACTGTTCTTAGTTGACAAAGGCAAAAATAACCAGGTTACTTTCCATCGTTAGTGGATGTTTTTCTGCAACAATGACAATTATTTCAAACCTTCTTTAATATCGAATAAATAAAATTCTGTCAAGAATATTTATCCATGGACGAACAACGCCACGCGGCAACCTGCAGAGACCTAAATTCAATTCAGGAGAGAAAGTCATGCCGGCCGTGCATCCATTATTTTTCAGGAACCGGCATAGATACCCCTTTTGCACCGGTAAAATCAGCTGAATCGGTCGCAGCGTCCGTCAGGTCTGCGCCGGTTAAATCGGCACCGGCAAGATCAGCCTTATAAAGATCACTTGCAGATAGATCAGCACCTCTGAGATTGGCACCGGAGAGATTGGCGCCCTTAAGATTTGCCCCGGAAAGATTGGCGTTCGAAAGATCGGCACCCGCAAGGTCGGCCCGTTCAAGATCATCACCCTTAAGGCGTCTACCGGACAGATCCACACCGGCGAGGTCACACTCCACACAGAAATCATCATCCAGCAACCGCTCTACGGCAGCCTGTTTGTCGGCAGCGGCCCGGGCAGGAGTTTCCACGGTATACAGCAGTGACTTTACCGCTTTTTTTATTTTTCCCTCATCCTGTTCCGCGGTTGTTGTGTCCCGGGAAGCTGCAGCAGAAGCAGGGCCGGCGGACACCTGTCCCGTATGAGCCGGTGATGTTTGCTGCCCATGCCTGTCTGCGGTTTTCTTTACATTTGTTACACTCGCGGCAGGTTGTACCGGTGAAGAAGACTCATCCAGAGATGGGGTCTGTTGCATTGCTTTTTTCTCGACAGCGGAACTCTGCAAAGTTTGCCCGCTTTTCCCCAAGCCAGCGGCTCCGGAACTGTTTTTCATTGTTGTCCCCGTATTTTCTCCTGGAGTATCCGCCTCAATCCGGGCGATCATATCATGAACCGGAGAACCGGCATCAACACCGCCGGAAGTCGCCTGTACCTGTTTCTTTTCCAGCTTGGTGACAACTGCCTGCTTGTTGCGCTCATCAAGAACAACTATCTTTTTTTCACGATTTTTTTTGACATCTGCTGCGGCAGTCACGGTCGCGGGCACAATGACTTCTCCCATGGTGACAGGATGTTTGGAAACTGTCAGGGAGGAGCCGGGAGGTTGCTTTGCATTCTCCGCCCTCCCCTCCGGGCTATTTATTTTTCCGACAGTTGCCGGAGCCGCACTGGAAGAATATGGCTCTGCAACGGCGGCATCCTGGCTGTAAGGCGCTGGTTTTGACCGTTGTGCATTGGGGACAAAAACCATTTCGCCGGTGTCGATACTGTCCCGGCCCCCGGTTGTTATTTCCCTGACAGTGCCATCCAGTTTCGCACCCTTCAGATATGCTCCCTGCAGAACGGCACCGGTCAGATTGGCACCTGTCAAATCAGCACCGGCAAGATCAACGCCGCCAAGACTTGCCCCTTGCAGATTGGCACCGGAAAGGTTTGCCCCGGAAAGATCGGCAAGGTTGAGTTTGGCACCGGCAAGATTGGCCCCTGAAAGATCAGCGCCCGACAGATTAACCCGGGTTAAAACCGCACCGGCAAGATCACACCCCGGACAACCGTTACTGCTGATCAACCGTTGAAAATTTTTCTGGACAATCGGCCTGCCGGAACCTATCGGCGCAGAGTAACCACTCCCCACAAAGCAACCCGCAAGCAGGCAGCATGTAACATATATTTCAATTTTTTTTACTTTCATGGTCCTTAGCCTCCGTCCCGGGCACGTCAAAGACCTCAAAGACAAAAAGCCGTTAAGAATCTATTAACCCACTAATATATCGAAGTAATCATTTTTTATTCACATTTGCAACATTATATATATACACATCTTATCGCCCGGTTACAAACAAAACAAACACCATGGAAAAAATTTAGCCGGCAGCCGGCAACAAAAAACAAAAACCGTCCACCAATCTTTCGGATCAGTGGACGGTTTCATGTTGTAAAGGTAATATATCGGCTCAGCCGATGATCCGCAAAACAAAAACAAAAAACCTATTTTCTTTTCTCTTGCCGGCCAACGTTTTTCTGGTCCATCTCATTAACCCGGACGACCTTGAACCATGCCCGACCGCCACCAGCCATTTCCGCCAGATTTTTATATCCTTTCATGGTTAAAAATCTGCCGGCAATATTCTCCTGTTTCCCCATGACATCAACAATGACTATTTTTTTATTCCGGGGAAGCGCCTTATACTTATCCTCAAGATCATCCAGTGGAATATGAAAGACATCACCCTGTTTAAACTCTCCAATTTTTCTCAATTCCGGCCCGCCGATATCAAGTATGACAACCTGGGAGAGTTTTTTATAGACCTCTTCCGGGTAAATCATGGGAATGGCTGCTTTTGGATATTCCACCGTTCGCATAACAGGATACCGTCTTCTGATCCAGTCCGGCAGACCTCCTTTATATACTTTAACGTTGGTATAGCCAAGCTTCACTGCCTTCCTGGCAGCTTCCGGACTTTTGAGTCAACCCGGTCCCTTGCAGAAAAAAACCAGCAGGGTATTTTTATCCTTGGGCAGATTGGCATTGCCCACCACTTTACTCGATGGAATATTAACCGAACCCCTGATGGTTAAATCCTTGAATTCTATGGGGCTCAAAGCATTGGCCAGCACCATTGGAGGGCCGTGATACAATTCATATTTCAAGGCATCCGCTTCAATAGTCGGGATATCAATAGCGGCAGCAGACAACCGGGCGGGACTCCCGCCCATACCGCAGAACAATAAAGCGGATATTACAAGTAGCAGACGTATTTTTTTCATTGTTTTCCTTTAGGACTATACTCTTGTTTCCCCTGTATCAGTTTTGAATCTCTGCCGTCGCGAAACCCCTGCAGATAGGACCTTCTAAGAAGTGGATTTACATTAATACTTTTTTCAGGTTGATCGACAATATATTCACCATCTTCACTGCCGCGGGCATATCCGGCCGCATATGAACGAGCAATTTCCTGATTACTCGTTTTTCTTCCGTAATACACAGCGCTTACACAATTTTTCAACATAAAGAGAGCTAAAATAATCAATATTCCTCTGCAGAAAAATCCGCCAAGGCGAGTATGAACAGGTAGTTTGTTTTTCATCTCGACAGAAACTACTTGCCATCTCCATAAACAGAACCGACCTGGTTCAACCAAATGTCCGTTGAATAATCGTGTACATAATCAGATACACAAGCCCCATACCAATGGTCAGGGCCGTGAATCCAAAAAGATAGGCAAACAATACCAGCCAGCGTGGCGGTTTATCGACAATTACATCATCCAGTCGACCTTCCCGGACAAGCATTTCATACTCTCGGGGCCGTTCATGCTTTAATTCGTCCAGAGTAATGGCACCGGTAAAAATAACCCGATCCAAGGGCCACTTTTCAGGACGAATATGGGTGTTGAAAAAATGAATGGTAAAGATAAAACCTGTGGCCAGCAGGGCCTCATCGCTATGGATAATAGTGGCAATATTTAACCAGGAACCTGGAATATACTGGGTAACCCAGGTGGGAAACCAGAGACAGATACCGGTAAGACCGATAACAGCGACACCCCAGAAAACGGCAAAATAATCAAACTTTTCCCAATAGGTCCAGCGGCCGTATTGCGGCCTGGGTCCTTTGCCGACAAACCACTTGAGCGTCTGCCCCACTTCTTTTACATCCTGAAGATTGGGAACCATGCCCACGGTATTGTCAATAATAAAGCTGAAAAACGACCTGTTACTCTTACGCCAATTTTGATAGATTAAAATGAAATGAAGGAAAAAATAGCCGAAGGTGAGGACGGCGCCGATCCTGTGCAACACGCCAAGCACTCTGAAGCTGCCGAAAAAACTGGCAATGGCACCTGCCCAGGGTTCATCGGCAAACTTCAGGGCCATACCGGTCAGCGCAAGAGTTAAAAAACTTACAATCACCGTAAGATGCAAAATCCTGGCAAAAACATTGAACCTCTGAACATATACTGTTTCAGTATTACTCATTTCAGTTTACCTTTTTCCTTTGTACATTAGGTACGGCACCGGGACATTTATTGAACCTAACTTGAGCGTTGCAATCAATCCCTGGGACAGCGGCATTCTTTTTCCCTGCGGCTCTTTTTTATCATTTTCATCCGCTCCATAAACGACCTCGGAAACCAGAGCAAGGTATGAAGGCCAAAGAGTGAAAAGGTGCCCAGAAGAAGACCGGTCATGCTCCAGAATGCATAGTACATGTCGGGATTGTGCTTCTTATCTCCATGGGTGGCATGGGTACGATAGGTGGTAAAACTTAAATTCGCCCCCGGATGACATTTTCTGCATGTCTTGACCGCATTGGCACCGGAAAGTGTGGAATCCGGATCGGTGGCCGCCAGGATTGAGTGGCTGCCGTGACAATCGGAACATTGCGCCGCCCGTTCACCACCGGCCAGCATTGATGCCTTGCCGTGATAACTTTCCCGATATGTCCTTACCTGTTCAGCATGACATTTTGCACATTCGCCGGCCTGCTGTTTACGAAATGACGCTGCCGTCCCTCTTGCCACCCCATGGGCGGAATGGCAGTCACTGCAGACGGGAAAATGCGAAGCAGGGGCGCCGACCGGTGGATTATGAATAGATTGTTTAATTTTCCTGGCTACTCCATAATGGCACTTTTCGCAGGTATCACTCACATGGTTACGGTTAACGGTTGATGCCGGACTTGAAGGCGGCTGAATCGAATGACCGGTATGACAGCTGGCACAGGTCGCTGAGACCAGCAAACCGCTCTTCACCAGTCCTTTCCCATGGATACTCATGGAATAGGTGGCGACAATATTCTGCTCGTTGCCTTTTATCCTGACAGCGGCTTTTTTTCCTTCCCGGTGACAGGAACCGCAGAGCGAAGGTATATTTATCGGATTTATGGGAGAATCAGGGTTTGCCTTGGACATATTGGCATGTTTGCCATGACAATCCGTACACCCCGGTGCATTCGGATCCAGGTTGGCAAGCAGCTTGCCGTGAACACTCTGTTGATAGACCCTGCTTTCGTCAGGATGACAGGCGGAACAATCCACCCGGCCGGAATCCTTGCAGACGGGATTTCTGGCACTGTCCATGTTTGAATGACACTTGACGCAGGCTATCCTCTCTTTTTTGTGCAGAGTACCTTTAAATTCATCATATTCATCCAGATCGACGTACAGACTTTCCACCCCGCCTTCCTCGTCGGCCTTGACCAGATTCG
>JALSNT010000012.1 GCA_026986885.1 Desulfobulbaceae bacterium | reverse complement strand
TGGAACGTCATCGGGTTTCTTTATACCGTAATGATCGGCATGGATGGCCACGGGTACGCGAATATTCATCTCATTGCAGACAGCATCGACCTGCCGGGCCATATTCCAGTAATTAGTGGCGCAGTAAGCATCGGCCCCACCTTCGGAACGGGCGATTTCGATAATTACCGCTGCCCTTGCCCGCTGGGCGGCACGAAGAACGCCTCGGATTATGAGGTGATTGCGACCATTGGCGGCAATGGTCATTGCCCTGCCCTTGGCTGTTAAGGCCCTGTCAATCACCTTGCCACTGACCAGCAGTGCCTGGGAATGGGGAAACAACCGGGAAATATTGGGGGGACGTCCGATCTCAAGTGCGCGTTCATAATCTACGGCATACGACATGATTATCCTCCTGTAACATAGTAAATAAGCAGCTAACGCTCAATTCAGGTGAAACATTCAGCCATCTTTACAGTCCTTTTCAAAACCGAAAAATGTTTTTCCGGCAAAAAATGACACAGCGATGATGCTTACCTCGTAAAGTATGATAAGCGGAGCAGCCATGAAAAACTGATTGACCACGTCCGGTGTCGGCGTCAGGATGGCAGCAATTATAAAGGCGAGCAGCACGGCATATTTTCTGTTTTTCCGTAAAAGGGGCCCGTTAACAATGCCGATTTTAGCCAGAAAAACCATAAAAACCGGTAACTCAAAAACAACCCCAAAGGCGATAAGAAGACGCAGGGCCAGGGAAAAATACTCACTGACGCCCGGCATCGGATCCAATATTTTACTGGAATATCCTATTAAAAAACGAAATGCCGGCGGGAAGACCACAAAATATCCGAAAGCGGCTCCACCGAGAAAACAAAAACTGGAAACAAGGGTAAAGGGAACCAGAACCCTCTTTTCATGTCGATACAAGCCTGGGGCGATAAAGCGCCATATCTGGTAAAAAATGACTGGAGTGGCAAAGAGAATTCCACAGACAAGGGCAAGCTTTAGATAAAAAAAAACCCTTCCTGGTATGAAATAAAAATCAGGCTTTTCCCCTTGGGAAGCACACGGACAAGAGGCAGAAAAAACCAGTCGGCAATGGGCTGGATATAGGCATAAGCACCGGCAAATCCTACGGCAACCGCGATTAATGAATAAATCAGGCAGCTGCGCAATTCAGAGAGATGCTCCGTCAAGCTCTGCTTGTCCATCTGGTTTTTTTTATCCATGGAATACCAATACAAAACGAAAAATATATAAAATGATCTAAAAAGATACCGGGCAGCGAATCACCCCGGCATCCACAACTCAATAAATTGAAGTTTAGATGACGCCGGCATAACTATTTCAGCCCCTGATTTTTAAAGCGGCCTTACCATTGAAGACTTTCAACTAACTCCGGAAAAGCCGATTTAAAGCAATATACTCCATGCAGACATTGATGTAAATATCTTAGGGGTAGTTACAGGGTAATTGTTTGACTCTTTTTTCTACAACATATACAGTAAAGCAATGAACCATTTAAAGGAGTTACATACTATTTCCCCTTGCCCATGAAGACCATTCTTGTCGTAGATGATGAATTAAGTATGCGGGAATTTCTCAGCATTCTTCTTACAAAAGAAGGATACCGGGTCCTGACGGCTGCCGACGGCGCTGAAGCCCTGGATATTGCCGCAGCAGACAATGTTGCTCTTGTGGTCTCCGATATTCGTATGCCGGGAATGAATGGTCTGGAACTGCTTTCGGCTCTGAAACAGGAAAATCCAGGCCTGCCGGTCATTATGATCACCGCCTTTGCCTCACCGGATGACGCCGTAACCGCCATGAAAAACGGCGCCTTTGATTACATCACAAAGCCTTTTAATGTTGATGAGATAAAAGGCGTTATTGCAGCAGCAACTGCAAAATCCATTGATTCCGCCCCGCCTTCCACCGATGACTTTCCTGAAATTATCGGCCAGGGGCCGGAAATGGTAAAAATTTTTGATTTGATCAAACGGATCGCGCCGACTCCGGCCAATGTGCTTATCTACGGTGAGTCGGGGACGGGAAAAGAGCTGGTGGCCAAGGCAATCCATCACCATTCCAAAGTCGTGAACAAACCCTTTGTTCCAATCACCTGCAGCGCCATCCCGGAGAGCCTGCTGGAAAGTGAACTTTTCGGTCATACCAAGGGTTCTTTTACCGGCGCAATTGCCGACAAGGCCGGTCTTTTTCAACAGGCGGACGGCGGCACTGCCTTTTTAGATGAAATCGGGGAGTTGACTCCGATTATCCAGACCAAACTTCTGCGGGTTCTGCAGGAAAGGGAATTTATGCCGGTTGGCTCGACCAGGGCCCGGCAGGTAAATGTACGTATCATTGCCGCCACCAATCGAAATCTTGAAGAAGAAATCATCAAGGGCAATTTTCGCGAAGATCTCTACTATCGTCTTGCCGTTGTCCCCATCCGTGTTCCTCCCCTGCGTGAACGAAAGGAAGATATTCCCCTGTTAGTGGAACACTTTCTACGGAAATATTCCGGAATAATGGGCAAAGAGACCCAGAGTATTTCTTCCTACGGTCTTGAAGTCCTGATGGAATATGATTTTCCCGGCAATGTCCGCGAGCTTGAAAATATCATTGAACGCGGAGTGGCCCTGGAATCTTCGACAATTATTCTCCCGGAGAGCCTGATTCTGTCCCGACATAAAAATAAGCGTGCAGACGATGACGACTTCGGTAACAACGGCAACAGGCCTTTGTTTATTGCCGCCGATGACGAACAGGAACTGTTTGACCGGGGCATGGAAGAAGTGCTGCTCGACGTGGAACAAAAAATGATTCGCCATGCATTAAAGAAAGCGGACAACTCAAAGATGCGGGCAGCGGATCTGCTGAAAATAAGCTTTCGATCTCTTCGCTATAAGACCAAAAAATACAATATAGACTGATTGTGAATTCCACAAAAAAATTTCCTGAAATGTCCGACCGGGAAACAGTCGGCGGCAACCTGTTCAAAAGACAGCCCCGGATGGACAATAATGACCAGTTGCGCCATCATATACTCTGGCTGCTTCTCATCCGGGTTATATTTTTTACCCTTTTGATCGGCATTACGGTCCTCCTCGGTTCCCTCGGCACTCCGGTGATCCTGCCTTCGGACGTAACTATTCTCGCCTTTCTCGCCATTCTCTTTATTTTTTCCATAGGGTCCTCGGCTATTCTTCAAAAACAGAATTTAAATCTGAAGAGATTCGGTAAAATTCAGTTCATAGGCGATGCATTTTTTGCCGCTCTGCTGGTGTATGGCACAGGATGCAGCCAATCAATCTTTACGCCGGTCTTTATTCTGCCGGTGATTGCCGGTGGCCTGATCATGTGTCGAAAAGGTGGGTTGATGGCTGCCGCCGCCGCCACTCTTTTTTATGGTACGGTCCTCATCCTTGAGTACCACTCCATTGTCCCCGCCTATATGACGGCCGGCGGCTGGCTGCCCGGCCATGATCTGTTAAAGGCTGCCAACCTTTTTGCCATTTACGGAATCACGTTTTTTATAACAGCACTGTTAGGCGGTACTCTTGCCGCTAAATTAAAGACAACGGAAGAGGCACTGTCAAAAACGTCCATTGAATTTGACAGATTATCCCAGCTGTACAAACAGATTTTTGACGACATTGCCACCGGCATTATCACTGTAGACGAACAGGGCAACATCACCTCCTATAATGCTGCCGCCGGCAGGATAACCGGATATACAGGGAAGGATGCCGTCGGTAAATCAATTACCCGCCTGTTTCCAAATCTGCAACTTGAAAGGAAAACCAGCCGGCAGGTTATTGATCTCCAGAAAAAAGACGGCACAATGATACGGGCCGGATACTCTTTTTCACGCCTGAATCTCCCGCCGGATCCGACAACGGAAGCCTCTGTTCAGGATCATTGTAAGGTCATCACTCTGCAGGATATCAGCACCGTTGAAAGGATGGAAAAAAGGATGCGCAAGGCCGAAAAAATGGCGGCTATCGGTGAACTCAGTGCTTCAATTGCCCATGATTTCAGAAACCCGCTTGCCGCAATCTCCGGTTCGGCGCAGCTTTTGGTCATGGAAAATGAAGATAAGGATGATGCCGATAAATCTTTGAGCAAGATAATTTACCGTGAAGCCGGAAGAATGGCGACAACAATTACGGAATTTCTCCAGTTTGCCCGTCCGGCCCCCATGCATGCCGAATGGTTTGCCCTGCAACGAATTGCCGAGGAAGCCATCAACTCATCGGCAATAATCCAGGCTGCCTGTGAAGAGGGGGCCGTACAGATAAAAATTCCGGATAATACCGATGTCTACGGTGATCGCCAGCAACTGCAGACGGTTCTCGTTCATCTCCTGGAAAATGCGCTCATATTTTCAGAGCCGAACAAAAAATATGTCAGGATGCAGGCCGAAGAAGAAGAACGGGACGGCGCAAGTGTTCTTTACCTTGCCGTCATTGACCAGGGGTGTGGAATCACCCCTGAAATCCATAAAAAAATATTTGAGCCGTTTTATTCAACCAGGGAAAACGGCACCGGCCTGGGGCTGGCCATTGTTAGCCAGATTGTTGAACTGCATAACGGCACCATTGAGGTTGAAAGCACCCCGGGCAACGGGTGCACCCTTCGAGTTATCCTTCCCCTGCCGTCATACGAGCGGTGAAGAACCCTTATAGATGGTGGCGCCCAGGGCCTGAAGTTTTTCAATCATATTTTCATAGCCCCGTTCGAGGTGATATATACGTGAAATTTCGGTTGTCCCGGATGCCGCAAGTCCGGCAATAACAAGAGAGGCCGAGGCACGCAGATCGGTGGCCATGACAGGGGCGCCGCACAGTTTATTAAGAGGGAGACCGCGCACGACGGCGGATGCGCCATCAATGGTAATATCCGCGCCCAGACGCTGGAGTTCCGCAACATGCATAAACCGGTTTTCAAAAATAGTTTCGTGTATAATCGACGTTCCCCTGGCCTGTATCATCAGGGCCATAAACTGGGCCTGAAGATCGGTTGGAAAACCAGGATAGACAAGTGTTTTCACATCAACTCCGGTCAGGCGGCACTGATTACCGGATAATTGTTCGGCACGGGAAACCGTGAGTGCCCCCTTCTCTTCCTGCACTGTTACTCCGGCGCTCCGGAGTTTTTCCGACAGGGCAGGTAAATGAGAGGGTTCACATTGCTGGAGCCTCACTTCTCCACCGGTGGCGGCCACGGCAATAAGATAGGTGCCGGTTTCAATGCGGTCCGGAATAATGGTCGTGGATGCAGGTCGCAGGGTCTGTACCCCGTGAACGGTCAGCCTGTCGGTATCACGCCCTTCAATATCCGCACCCATATCCAGGAGCATATCAATGAGATTACCTACCTCGGGTTCTCGGGCCGCATTTTTTATAATGGTCGTCCCCCGGGCCATCACCGATGCCATCAGCAGGTTTTCCGTACCGGTCACCGTCGGAATATCAAAATAGACCGTTGAACCGGTAAGTTTTTTATCGCACCTTGCCTCGACATACCCGCGGGCCAGGGTTGTCGTGACCCCGAGACAGGCAAATCCCTGCAGATGATAATTAATAGGCCTGGCGCCGATGGCACAGCCTCCGGGTAATGAAACCCGGGCATAACCGGCCCTGGTCAGCAAAGGACCAAGGACCAATACCGAGGCGCGCATTGTTTTTACAAGATCATACGGAGCCTCAGCACCCGACAGGCCGCTGGTATCAACATACACCGT
>JALSNT010000011.1 GCA_026986885.1 Desulfobulbaceae bacterium | reverse complement strand
ATCACCGAGGAAGTTCTGGAAGGGCCGCAATGCGTGGCCTTTGACCAGGCTGAAAATAAAATGCACATCCACAAGGCCATTCTGGAACGTTTTATAAACGGTGCCGTGGAATAACACCTGAATTGAGTAACAGCCGGTAGATAACCGGATTAAGGAATATATACCTATGACTGTCGATAAAATCGTTTTAGCCTATTCCGGCGGCCTGGACACCTCGGTTATTCTCAAATGGCTGACCGAGGAGTATCAATGCCCGGTCATCGCCTATGCCGCCGATGTCGGCCAGCATGAAGACTGGGACGCGGTTCGGAAAAAAGGCATGGCCACGGGCGCGGAAAAGGTCATTATCTCCGATCTGCGGGAAGAATTCGTCCGTGATTATATTTTTCCCGCTTTCCGGGCCAATGCCATCTATGAAGGTTCCTATCTGTTAGGCACATCCCTGGCCCGGCCGATTATCGCCAAAGAACAGGTTCGCATTGCCGAACAGGAAGGCGCAGACTGTGTCAGTCACGGCGCCACCGGCAAGGGCAACGACCAGGTTCGCTTTGAACTGACCTACCTGGCCTTAAATCCAAAGCTCACCATCATCGCCCCCTGGCGCATCTGGGATCTCAACTCGAGAAACCGATTGATCGCCTTTGCCAAAGAGCACGATATCCCGGTCCCGGTCACCAAAAAAAATCCGTACAGTTCCGATGAAAACCTGCTCCATATCAGTTTTGAGGGCGGTATCCTGGAGGATCCATGGAATGAACCGGATGAGGATATGTTCAAGTTGTCCGTCTCGCCGGAAAAGGCACCGGATAAACCCACCTATATCGAAATGGAGTTTGCAGGCGGTACACCCGTGGCCATCGACGGTGAGCGACTGGCGCCGGTGGAAATGATGACCCGGCTCAACACCCTGGGCGGCGCCAACGGCATCGGCCGGCTGGACATGGTGGAAAACCGCTTTGTCGGTATGAAATCCCGAGGCGTGTACGAGACACCAGGCGGCACCATCCTGCGTATTGCCCACCGCGACCTGGAGACCATTACCCTGGACCGGGAAGTGCTGGACATCCGTGATTCTCTGGTGCCCCGCTATTCAAAACTGATTTACAACGGTTTCTGGTTTTCCCCGGAAATGCAGCTCCTGCAGAAAACCATGGACGCGGCCCAGGAGCCGGTCAACGGTGTTGTCCGCCTCAAGCTGTACAAGGGTAACTGTACTCCGGTGGGACGCAAATCAGACAACTCTCTCTATTCAGAGGCGTTTGCCACCTTTGAAGAAGACGAGGTGTATAACCAGAGTGATGCCGGTGGTTTTATCCGTCTCAACTCCCTGCGGCTGCAGATTCAGGCGCTGAACAGAAAATAAGCCATGGCCGAAAAACAAAACCACAGCTCGACAAAACTCTGGGGCGGTCGCTTTGCCGAGACCACAGCCGCGTCGGTGGAAGACTTTACCCAGTCCATAAGTTACGACCAGCGGCTGTACCGGCACGACATCATGGGCTCCATGGCCCATGCCCGCATGCTGGCAAGACAGGGATTGATTACCGACGACGAGCGGGACGCCATCATCAACGGACTTGATGCGATCAACAGGGAAATAGCGGCGGGCACCTTTGTCTTTTCTCCGGAGCTGGAAGATATACACATGAACATTGAAAAGGCGCTCACCGACCGCATCGGGTCGGCGGGGGCCAGACTGCATACCGGCCGCAGTCGTAATGACCAGGTTTCCCTTGACCTGCGCCTCTATCTCCGGGACGAGGCAACCGAACTTGACAAGCTGTTAAAAGAGGTCCAGCGGCAGTTTGTCGCCCTGGCCCGTACCTGGCTGGGAACGATCATGCCGGGATATACCCATATGCAGCGGGCGCAACCGGTGCTGCTCTCCCACCACCTGCTTGCCTATTATGAGATGTTTGCCCGTGACCGGGGCCGACTGCGCGACTGTGCCCGCCGGATGAACCTCTCGCCGTTAGGCGCTGCCGCCATGGCGGGAACCGGCCTGCCCATTGACCGGGAATCGGTGGCCGCAGAACTGGGTTTTGACGGCGTAACGGCCAACTCCATGGACACTTCCGGCGACCGGGATTTCGCCCTGGAATTTTTATCCGCACTCAGCCTCATCCAGCTCCACCTCAGCAGGCTGGCCGAGGAGCTGGTGTTATGGTCGAGCAGGGAATTTTCCTTTGTCGAAATCGGTGACCGTTACTGTACCGGATCTTCCATCATGCCGCAGAAAAAAAACCCGGACATTCCCGAACTGATCCGGGGAAAAACCGGTCGGGTAACCGGAGCGCTGGTTTCCCTGATGATGACCATGAAGGGCTTGCCGCTGACCTACAACCGCGACCTGCAGGAAGATAAAGAACCGATTTTTGATGCCCTGGACACGGTCAAGGCCGGGCTTGCCATCACGGCGGAACTGCTCAACAACACCTCTTTTAACCCGGAAACCCTCAGGCAGGCCTGCCGGGGCGGTTTTATGACGGCAACCGATCTTGCCGATTATCTGGTTAAAAAAAATATCCCCTTTCGCGAGGCCCATGGTATTGTCGGCAGGGTGGTGGCCCATTGTCAGCAACACGATATTGAACTGACGGACATGAGCCTTAGCGATCTGCAGGATTTTTCACCTGCCGTTGACCAGGATATTTTCGATGTTCTTTCGGTGGAAGGTTCAGTCAACAGCCGAATTTCCACCGGTGGCACTGCAACAGTTCAGGTTGAACGCGCCCTGGAACTTGCCGAACAACAACTGGAAGAATAATGATGAGAACAGCAACGACCCATTATACCTTTTTAGTCCTTTTACTGAGCGCAGTTGTCAGCCTCCTCGCCTTAACCGGCTGCGGTTTCAAAAACAAACCCATTCCGCCGCAACAGGTCGTACCCCGGGCAATTACCGACCTGCGCTACCAGTTGAGTGATGAAGGCGTGACCTTGTCCTGGAGCTATCCGATCGAAACGGTTACCGGACGCGATGTCACGGAAATTTCCAGTTTCAAGGTGTATCGGGCCGTTGTGCCGGCCGATAAATACTGCCCCACCTGCCCCATTCCCTGGGGAAACTCAATAAACCTGCCCGGCGGGGCTGTCCCTGATGAGGGCAGGAAAACCGCCACCTATGAAAGCACCCTGCTCCGCCCCGGTAATATGTATTTTTTCAAGGTTCGCAGCACAGCAGGATGGTGGGCGGAATCGGCTGATTCCAACGTTGTTTCCTTCCTCTGGAATACTCCGGCCAGGGCACCGGAAAACGTGCAGGCTACGGTCGGTGATTCATCCATAACCTTGAGCTGGCAGCCGGTCACCACCCATCGTGACGGTTCGCCGGTTAAGGAGAAAGTCAGATATCAGGTACTCCGCAGTGAAGGTGGGGGAACTTTTAAACCCATCGGTTCCCAGGTGGACGATACACGATTTGTCGACAAAACAACTGAAAACGGCAGAAACTACCTGTACAAGGTACAGGCTCTTTCCGTTTACGAACAGGCCGTTGTCGGCGGCGGCGTAAGCAGGCCCATCAGTGCGGCCGCCATTGACCGCACTCCGCCGCCGCGGCCTGCCGGTGTTCATGTGGTGCGCACCGCTGATGCCGTTAAAATTTTCTGGGAACCGGTTCACGCAAAAGACCTGAAAGGATATCGTATTTACCGTCGCTCCGCAGGGAAGAAAAAACCGGTCCGCATAGGTACGGTCAATGCACCTTATGTCATGTTTACCGACAGTAAACCGCCACGGAATACAGAGCGGCTCTTTTACTCGGTTACCAGTATTGATGACCGCGATCCGGCCAATGAAAGCAACAGGTCGCAGGAAGCAATGCTCAGTCTGCAGTAAAGGCAAGGGTCGTAACCACCTGAATTGAGCTCAATTTAGGAAACACATATTATAGAGACCAATACCACCAATATTTATGCATCACTTTCACTACAAAAATAATGAACTCTACTGCGAGGACGTACGGGTAGCCGACATTGCCGCCCGCCTCGGCACACCGTTCTATCTGTACAGCAGAGCAACATTACTACGCCATTTCAAGGCCTTTGCCGGCGGCTTCAACACCATTAACCACCTCACCTGTTTTGCGATCAAGGCCTGCTCCAACCTGGCCATCCTCCAGCAATTCGCCGCCCTGGGAGGCGGCGCTGATATAGTATCCGGCGGCGAGCTCTACCGGGCATTGAAAGCCGGTATTGATCCCAAAAAAATCGTCTACTCCGGGGTGGGCAAAACAAAGGCGGAAATCCGTGAGGCCCTGTTTGCAGATATCCTGCTCTTTAACGTTGAATCTCCCCAGGAACTCGACCGGTTGCAGAAGCTGGCCGCAGAATTAGGCACCACCGCCGCGGTCTCGTTCAGGATCAATCCCGATGTCGATCCCAAAACACACGCCTATATCTCCACGGGACTGGCTGAAAACAAATTCGGCATTCCCGTTGACGAGGCATTAAAGCAGTACATGCGTGCCCGGGAGATGGACAACATCGAGATACTTGGCGTCAGTTGCCACATCGGTTCGCAACTGACAAGGCTTGATCCCTTTCTCGAGGCGCTGAACAAAGTAAAAAACTTTGTCGGCCGGTTACACGACAAGGGCATTGAAGTCAAATACCTTGATATCGGCGGTGGACTTGGTATTACCTATGATGCGGAGGAACCGCCGCCACCGCAGGACTATGCCGGGGCCATCGTCAAAGAGCTCTCTGATATGGACTGTACCCTGATTCTTGAACCGGGCCGGGTTATCGTCGGCAATGGCGGCATCCTTGTCACCGAGGTGCAGTATACCAAAGTGAATTCCGGCGGTGAAAAAGAAAAAAACTTTGTCATTGTCGATGCCGCCATGAATGATCTGGCCAGACCAACCCTGTACGGGGCCTTCCATGAAATCCTGCCCGTCAAACAGGAGGATGTTGCAGAACAGGTGGTTGATGTCGTCGGCCCCATCTGTGAGACCGGCGACTTTCTGGCCAAAGACCGGTTGTTGCCGGTGGTTAACCAGGGTGATCTATTGGCTGTCATGAGCTGCGGCGCCTACGGTTTTACCATGTCATCCAATTATAACTCACGGCCCAGGGTCGCCGAAGTTCTGGTCAACGGTGATGAAATGCATGTTATCCGCAGACGGGAAGATTATGATGACCTGATACGGGGAGAGGCCCTGCTCAGCCTGCCATGAAGATAGCCGAGTTCCCCCTGCCCTTTGTTAAAATGAGCGGCACGGGTAATGATTTCATCATTATTGATCATCGACAGCCGGTCATCCATCCGGAAGCCATGTCCGAATTTGCCGCCCTGGTCTGCAGGCGTAAATTTTCCGTCGGTGCGGATGGGTTGATCCTGATTGAAGAGAGCGGACAGGCCGATTTCCGCTGGCGTTTTTTCAATGGTGACGGCTCGGTGGCGGAAATGTGCGGCAACGGTGCCCGCTGTGCGGCGCGCTTTGCATACATGCATGGAATTGCACCGGCACGAATGCGTTTTGCAACCATTGCCGGTATCATTGAAGCAACGGTCTCCGACATCAATGTCAGCGTCAAGATGACCTCGCCCAAAGACCTGCGCCTGGGACAGACGATTACCATCGACGGAGAAGATTTTGAACTGCACTATGCGGATACCGGCGTGCCGCACGCAGTGATTTTTGTCGAAGATATCGACCGGACAGCGGTGAAAGAACTGGGAGCAAAGGTACGTTATCACAAGATGTTTATGCCGGCCGGAACCAATGCCGACTTTGTCGGCC
>JALSNT010000010.1 GCA_026986885.1 Desulfobulbaceae bacterium | reverse complement strand
TCCTCAAGGGTGTCAAGACGGCCCTCCATGGCAAGTTCAATAAAATGACGCAATACCCGGCGATTACGATTGGACAGCTTGTCAAACTCACAGCCGGTGATGTTGGAACGCTGGTTGCGGCAGATAAGCACAACATCCAACTGCATGGATGCATCCGACAGGGGCATGATAAGCCGGGCGGAAAACTTCTCGCCGACCGCTCTTGTCTTGTCCAGATCGAGAATAGCTACACCGGTCATCGACCAGTCGGATGTTTTGTACACCTTGCCGTCCACCTGGACCAGCAGAGGTATATCCACCCGATGCGATTTTCTTGGATAATTAAATTCCCGAGTTACCAGTGACATAACTCCCCTACCCGCTTAATAATTTTCTGCATCTTTTTTGGCCGCGCTCTTTAAATCCGACGATAAAAGCTCCAACAAACTATAAATGATAATCCCCATAATTCCAAATAAATATACCAAAAACATTCTTTAGCGGCCGGGGATTGATGGATCAGGTAGCAACAAAATAGGCCGTGGTTTTTTCTCACGCCCGGTAGAACATATAATGATATGGGCCAGACAAACAAAAGACCGGCGGAAAAACACTCAATTGTTCCATCGGCAACAGCGGACAGGATACCTTGCCCGGGCCGCTGGTGGCCGCACATCATTAGATATTACCAAAAATTTAGCTGTTATTCCTGGTCAATCATCTACAAATTTGCTATAATTTATTTAAGTTATCTTCATTTGAATACCCTTGCCATCAGGAAAATACACGCATCTTCCATGTCGCATTTCTTTTTGTTCGTCTTTTTGCAATGATTTCCCTATCTGTTTTCCTGCGCCCGGGGCAGCGGCGCTGCACTGGAATCATCCTGCCGGCATTGTTCCTGTTGCTGTCCCCCGCACTGACCATGGGAGCCGATCTCCCGCAGAACACGGCCTACCGCCATGAACAGGCCGTACTGCTTGCCAGACAAGGGCATCTTCAACAGGGGCTTCTTCAACTGGAGAAACTGCACGCCCAAGCCCCCTCGAACAACTCAATCACCAACGACCTCATCGTCATCGCCGGCTGGGCCGGCAGGTACCAGGAGGCGAAAAGGCTGTTTGAGAACAAAAAGGCCGATACGTATCCCGAGTATGTCCGCTATGCCATGGTTAATACCTATCGGAGCTTGAAAATGCCGGAATCCGGCCTCCATCTTTTACAAAATCTCTTACCTGCGCATCCGCAAAAAACCCGATGGCAACTGCGCAAAGTCCTGCTGCTGATAGACATGAAACGTCTTGACCCGGCGGAAAAGATTCTTTCCGCCATTGCCGACAGGGCGGTACATCTCAAGGATTTTCATCTTGCATCCGCCTATCTCCATGAAAGCAAAAAAGACTGGCTCTCCGCCCTTGGCGACTATGAAAACGGACTTACTCTCCTGCCCGGGGACGTCCTGTTGCGCCGAAAAGAGATCCTCACCCTGAACCAGCTTCGCGCCCCGACTGCTGCCCTTCATAATGCGAGCAATCAGCCACAACTCCTGAAAAAATCCGAACTCGCCCGACTGCTTGCCGGTCGGGCGGCCGAACTCCTGCGCTGGAGTACGGATGCCCAAAAAGATTTCCGGGAGACCAGGCTTTTTTCCATGAAAGCCTTAGACCTGCAGCTTGAGGCCCTGGCCCTGCTTGCCGATATACCGGGGGCACAAAAACAGCAACGGCAAATCTATCTGGATATGATCATCAGCCTGCGCAATCTCAGGCGAATGAAAAATCTACAGGCCCTGTATGCCACGCTTGCCGAAAAGGGACCCATGCCCGATTATGTGCAGCAGGCCCTTGCCGACTCCCTGCTGGCCACCCATAAACCGGATCAGGCCCGTGTGATATACAAAAAATTAGTTGATAAAAATCCCAAAAACTACCAGGCCTCCCGCGGTTTGTTTTATGCCTGTATTGAGGAAGAAGATTTTCCGCACGCCTACTCCCTGATTGATTCCATGGCAAAACATGAACCCGGATATCTAACTTTCTGGGACAGTAAGACAAAATATCCCAGTGAGCAGTATATGGATCTGCAGGTCACCGCCATCCAGGCACGATTTTACGGTGACCAGCTTGAAGATGCCTGGCAGCGCATCAATACCCTGGTCAACCGGGCCCCGGCAAACAACTGGCTGTACGAAGTCAGAGGCGAGATCGCCAATGCCCGCGACTGGCCGCGGCATGGACTTGATGACTTCCAGACCGCAACTCTGCTGGCGCCGGGGAGCCTTGATGCGTGGGCCGGCAAAGGAGCCGGCCTCATTCAGCTCAATCGCTTCAAAGAGGCCAGGCCCATCCTCCAACGCCTGCAAGATGAGCATCCTTTTGAGCACACAACCAGAAACCTGGCCGAAAAATGGCGTTTTGCCCGCAAACCAACCTATTGGGGAGATATTACCTTCTCCCATTCTTCGGGTCCGGACCTCAACGGAGACGGTATCCTCGCCACCAGTGAAATTATCTCAAGCCCCATCAACGACTCCTGGTACATCAGCGCGGCCTATCGGTATGCCTGGAATGAAATAATTGAAGGTGAGGAAACCTTTCAGAGGTCCTCCGCGGGCCTTGAATACCGAAAGGGCGACTGGGACCTGCTTGGGCACCTCACCTATAATGACGCCACCCGGACGGAAATCGGCGGCAACCTGAAAGCGTTCTGGCAGGCCGATGACCATTGGCGCCTGATGCTGGCCGGAGAACGGTTTGCCGTATCCACTCCCCTGCGCGCCCTGCACCACGATATCCGCGCCGATTCCCTGGCCAGCTCACTCGTCTATCGAACCAGTGAACAACGGGATATTTCCGGATCTGTACAGGTTTCCGACTTTACCGATAACAATACCCGAGTGGAGGCAAGCGCCCGCCTCCGGCAACGGCTTATTGACATTCCCCATCTTGATATCGACGGTCGCATTGATCTGTACGGCTCAACAAATTCAAAGACCAATGTCCCCTACTACAGCCCGGAACATGATTTCAGCCTGCAGGGTGCGCTCCACGTTGATCATGTTTATCATAGACATTACGAACATCTGCTGGCGCAACAGCTTGATGTCGGCTATGGCTTTTATGACCAGAAGGGTTTTGCCGCCCGCTGGATAGGCCACATCCGTTATGAACACCGATATCGCTTCAATCCGTGGGTGGAAATGCTGGCCGGATTCGAATTCGGTCAGAATGTGTACGACGGCCATGCCGAACCCTATCGAATGCTTCGCTTTATGATCAATGGAAAATTTTAATCAACCCATGAAAGCATCACTCGGTTTTTTATTGACCATACTGCTTACCTTATCTGCCATGGGGGCCTGGGCGGAAGACAATGGCGGATTTATTGCCATCGCCTATCACGACGTGGTGAAAAGTAAGACAGAGCTCGCCAGCGATGCGGTTACCGTCGATCACCTGATTGATCAGTTTGAATGGCTGCTGGCCAACAACTATCATCCCGTCTCCATCGACGATTTGCTGGCCGCAAAAGCAGGCAGAAAACCGCTGCCGGAAAAAGCGGTGCTTCTCTCCTGGGATGACGGCTACACCAGTTTTTACACCCTGGTTTTCCCCCTGCTCAGGGCCTACCATTTTCCTGCAGTGCTGGCCCTGGAGGGTTCCTGGATCGAACCGGCAGCAACGGCTAAAGTGCAATACGGTAACAGCATAGTCCCGCGTTCCAAATTTCTCAACTGGCAGCAGTTAAAGGAACTGGCCGCCTCGCCGCTGATTGAAATCGCCTCCCATACCTATGACCTGCACCATGGAATCCTCGCCGATGCTTACGGCGATAAAATTCCGGCGGTCATAGCCCACCGCTATGATCCGGTGACCCGTACCTATGAAACCGATCAGCAGCAGTTTCGCCGCATCTCCAAAGACCTGAAAAAAAACTCGGCCCTGATTAAAAAACGGCTGGGAAAGGTTCCCCGGGTCGTGGTCTGGCCCTTTGGCCGCTATACCGAGGCAGCTCTGAAGGCGGCCGCCGACAACGGCATGGACATTTCCCTCACCTTGAACCCGGTTCCTGCCACCATCAATAATCTCTGGGAAATCGGCCGCTTTTACCCAACGCTTAATCCTGATCTTGCCGATTACCGAGGCTATCTTGATTCGCACATCACGCCTCCCGTCCGCCATTTTTTCAAAATCGACAGTAATGAGCTCATAGACGATAACCCAACAGGTGAAAAAAGATTCGGCCTCTTTCTTAACCGGTTGCATTCCCTTGCCCCGGCCATGGTCACTTTTTCTCCTCTTGTGCGTACGGGAAACAACGTCCAGGCCCTTTTTCCCAATACCGTTTTTCCCCTTGCCCAGAACCGGCTCAGCCGCCTGGCCTGGCATACCGCCCATCGCGGCGGCACGGAAACATTTCTCTGGCTGCCACCCCTGCTCTTTGCTTCAAATAAAACGCAGCAGCGGCATGTACCCGCAACTTTTTTCGCAGAGATGGGAAAATCCGCCTTCTGCGGTGGTATCATCATCAACTCGCCGACACTGACCCAAAAGCTGCTTGACCTCGCCGCGACCCTGCCCCCGACCGACCCGACCATCGGTTTCTGGAATCCGGCCGGACGCAAGATGTTACGCAAGCAGCTGCTGCAGACAACTCACACCCCCTGTATCCTCAATGCTCTTAAAAAAATAGCGGCCTTCCAGCAATGGCAGCCGTTTATCGAAGTAGCCCTCGTCATCCCCATGGACCGGCTGCCGACGTTGAGCAGGCAACAGGCTAAATTTCTCCTCCAGTACTTTGATTTTCTCCTCGTGGATGCCCGAACAGGCAGCGCCCATGACATTGAAAAAATGCTGACAAATAATACTGGCCGACTGCGGGCAGCAAAACTGCTCGCCAAAATCAGCCTGCTGGTTGAACGCAGGGATAATACCGACAGCCTCAAACGTCTTCTCGCCCATCTGCCCCGTTACAATATCATCAACTGGGGCTATGAAAATGACGACTTTCTCCACAACCGGCCGACAACGGCCATTCGTCCATTTGTCTCCAAAGCCTCAAACCCCTTCAGGTAACAGCCGGTTCACTATGAAAAATTTTTTTTCCAATACAACAGCAAGGTCATTTTTTCCGTGAAGCGGGGAAAATGGACGATACTGCTTGTCTTGCCGGCCCTGCTCTATTCCGGGTGCATGCCCGGCGGACCGACAACCACGACTACCGGTCGAAACAGTACTCCCCCCATGCTGGCCGCCCAGGTTGACCTGGACTATGTCTATGATGCCGATAGCAGGCAGCAGGAAAAAAATCAACGGCTGCTGGTGCAGAGGATGTGCACCCTTGGCCTGAACACGGTACTCCTGCAGGCATTTGCCGACCCGGACGGCAATGACGGCGCCGAAGAACTATACTTCCCCAACCACGCCCTGCCCATGCGCCGCGATCTCTTTCCCCGTGTGGCCCAAGCACTTCAGCAATGCGGTCTGAAGGTCTACGCCTGGCTGCCGATGCTGGCCTTTGCGCCGGGACCGGGGAAAGAAGATCTCCTGGTGCAGACAACTATGCCAACGCACCCGTCCATCCGTCGCCTTTCACCATTTAACCCCCGGGCCAAAGACCTCATACGGGGAATATACGAAGATCTTGCCCGATCCGCCCCCCTGGACGGCATCCTCTTTCATGACGACGCCATGCTCTCCGATTTTGAAGACTCCTCGCCGGCCGCCCTTGCGGCCTATGAAAAGGCGGGTTTTCCCGCAGACATCAGTCG
>JALSNT010000009.1 GCA_026986885.1 Desulfobulbaceae bacterium | reverse complement strand
GCCACAGATTGCGTCACACCGCAGAGCGGTGCGACGAGAGTGAAAAATTCGAAATTCGAAATTCGAAACTCGAAACTCGAAATTCGATGTTCGTTATTCTATTGGGTTGCAGGTAGAACGCTCCATTTAGCATTGTAGGTCTGCTTGAGTCGAACGAAAGCGGACAAACGGCAACCACTGCCTCTGTCTGCTTTCTTTATTGGTAAGCATTGTATATTCCATGGGTACAACAGGCGCGGAGCGCCATAAATTGCGTCACACCGCAGAGCGGTGGGACGAGAGTGAAATTCGAAATTCGATGTTCGTTGTTCTATTGGGTTGCAGGTAGAACGCTCAATTCAGGTAAGAGATTATGCAGATAACCAGCGCCTGTTTCCTTACATCGGTTCATTCCCTGCGACAACTGCCCGAACCCGATTATCCCGAGATTGCCTTTGCCGGCAGGTCGAATGTCGGCAAGTCCAGCCTGATGAATGCCATAATCGGACGAAAAAAACTGGTGAAAACCAGTTCCCGACCCGGTAAAACCAGAGGTCTTAATTATTTTCTTGTTAATGAATCGATTTATTTTGTCGATCTTCCCGGCTATGGATTCGCCAGGGTGCCTGAAAAAGAACAGGCCGGCTGGCAGGAGTTGATTACCGGATATCTCCTGCAGCGCAACTCTTTACAGCTGGTGGTCGTGATCATAGACCTGCGGCACCCCTTAAAAAAAATGGATAGAGATCTGATTGATTGGCTGCGCTATCAACAAATATCTACCCTGCCGGTCTACACAAAAGCAGATAAATTATCGAAAAACAAACAGATACAGCATGCATCCTCTCTTGATGCCGCCCTTGGTATATCGGCCGGCAAGCGTGTGCTCTGTTCAGCTGTAACCGGGCAGGGAGGCGAAGAATTACGCCGTAGACTTGCATTTGCCGTTGATTCCTGGTAAGGCAATTTCAAGTCAAATGAAAAATTAATTCCTGCTTGGCGAATTTGTTTGTTTTAACTGTCGCTGAACAGGGAACATTATATTTTTTTTACATGGAGGGAAGGCGATGTCATTGAGAACAAAATGGCCGTGCTGGGAAATTATGGACTGTAACCCGGAAGCATCACAGTGTCCGGCATACAAGGCACAGAAACCATGCTGGGATGTGATGCGCGATATTGATGTGTATGCGTTTAACATTTGTAAGGATTGTCTGGTGTATATCAGTAATCAGAAAAATTCCATCTTCAGCAAAGAGGAAATATTGAGTATCATGTGTCAAAAGGGAATCGACGTGACCCATCGCTGTCCCCAGTTCAAACCGGCTGCGTAACTCAAAGAGCAATGCTGATTAAAAAAGGCCGGGGCTGACAGCCCCGGCCTTTTTTATTTGCCCGGCATGACGGACAAATAGCCGGTCCTGCTTATGTCTGGTTTCGCTGGGCTCAACCAGACCTGCATGTTCTTAATTCTCAAGATCAAGAGCAATGTTATCCCTGAAATTCATGGGGAAAATACACAGGGTGCAGGCTGTGTTTAAAAAATTATATCTTCGTACCTGCCCTGAAAAATTGACATTATAATAATTCTTTATCATTTATTTACCAACAAATACCGCAAATACAAAAAATTTAATTTTTTCCTTGCCCTGGTGTCAAAAATTTTGTATCAACAATTATTGGAGATTATATTTGGCCTGAACCGGAGGGAATCCGGGCAGGTCGGTTCTCTCATCATTTAAAAGAAGAGGAGGATGTATTATGAAGAAAACCTTAGCTGTTGCTGCCATTGTTTCCAGTATGGGATTTGTCGGAAGCGCTGCGGCTGCAAATTTTGCTTTCCATGGCGATCTGGACCATCGTTTCCAGGTTTACACCAATCATGCCGATTTTCTGGGAAATGATCATTTCAAAAAAGGTGGACTGGTCAATGTTGATAAAGATGTCAATGATTCCTGGGGTGAAGTCAAGTACCGGTTGTGGTCGGAGATGGCCAGTGACAATAAAAATGTCAAGGGCGTCTATGCCATCGAGATCGGCGGTCTGGAATTTGGTCAATCCGGTTCCGTCGGCAAGTCAAAAGGTGGTCTGTACTCAGGTGATGGTGTCAATATTGAGACCCGCTGGGCCTACCTGGACATGCAGGTTCCCGGTGTTGCCGACAAGATGCGTCTGAAAACCGGTCTGCAGCCCTTTAACCTGAACAAGTACTTCTGGAAAGAGACCGTCATGGGTGTCAACCTGGATGGTCAGGTGGGTAATGTCGGCTATTATGTCGGCTGGGAGCGTCCATACCGCGTAGATGCCGGATCCGCCGGACCTGATGTCGGTGATGTTGATGCCTTTGTCGGTAAGGTTTCTTTTTCACCCATGGCCAAGTCCAAGGTCGGTTTCTTTGCCTCCTATATAGGTAATGATGCCGAGGCAAACGCCCATAACAAAATTGAGGCAACCAAGTGGGAAATCAAGAAATTAAAAGACACCGTTGACCTTGGGGTCTATACCATGGGGCTGAACGGTAAGTTCAATATCAATAATCTCTTTTTTGATGGCGATTTTATCTATCAGGGCGGTTCCATTGACAACGCCACCTATGTGGATCAGAATGGCGTAACCAGTCCATACCATGATTTTGATATCAGTGCTTTTTTTGCCCATGTCGATGTCGGCGCCAAGATCGGAGCCACCAAGATCACCGGTACCTATATGTATGCCTCCGGTGATGATGATCCCAATGATGACAATATTGATGCCTATATTGCAACTGATGTTGATATGGGCTTCTCCCAGGTTATCACCGAGGGACATGCAACCACGGATGACTACTTCACCGAGCGTCCCTATATCCTGGATAAGGGTATGCATCTCTTTAAACTGGCAGCCGATACCAAGGTCAGCAGTAAGTTAAAAGTCGGAGGCGCTCTCCTCTACATGATGACCGCTGAAGACATCACCTACAGCAACTCCGCCGGCCAGCATTTTGCCGATGACAGTGTTGGTACCGAAGTTGATGCCTATGTCAAATATAAACTGTATCCCGATGTCACCCTGTCCATGAACGCCGGCTATCTCTTTACCGGTGATGCCATGGATTACTTTGAGAGTGATCTCAACGGTTCGGCTGATGAGGATATTTATACGGTCGGCGCCCGCCTGCGGTATAAATTCTAATCGGTTTTCCACCCACCTGTCCTGACTGACGACAGGTAACGAGCATTACAAGGCGACCAGCCGGCAACAGTTGGTCGCCTTTTTTTATTGCTCAATTTAGGAAAATAGGGGACAGGCCACGTTTTTTTGGGAATTATTTTGTCTGCATGCTCCTAAACGGTTGAAAAATACTTGAGAACAGGTATAACTTTTCAGCAGCACAGGTTACCCATTCCTTTTTGTATTTTTCCATTTCCCGGAGAGTTATATCGCCATGAAAAATTTCACTCGTCTCTCTTGCCTGCTTGTCATCCTGATCTGTTTGCTGGCGCAGAAGGCCATCAGTGCAACTGTAAGAGATATTGTCTCCGACATGCAGCCCATTCAAGGCTATGTTGTTGATGTGGTCGGTGGCCAGGTAATTCTTGATCTGGGCAGTGATGCAGGTGTTCATAAATATGACCTGTTTACCATCTTCCACCAGGGAAGGAAACTAACCGATCCGATCACCGGTAAAGTCCTTGGCCGGATAGAATCCCGTTCCGGTGTTCTCGCCGTCACCAGAGTGGAAAAAATATTTTCTTACGCCAAAGCAGCTGGAGCTTCTGTAAAGGTTAAGCGTGGCGATAAAGTCGTCCGCTTCAAGGAAATTACCGCTGCCGCTGTTGATAAAACTGGCCGCAGCGATCATTTTTTCTCTGTCCTGCAGCAGGACCTGCCTGCATTAAACTGGCAGCAAAATAAAACTCCCAAAACCGAACTTGTTTTTGTTCGTCAAGGGGATTTTCTTAAAGTTAAGGATAACCATGGTCGGGTTCTCAGAGATTATCAAATTGATCGCCAGGTGCAACCGCCCGCACCGGCACAGGCAACTGCGCAATCTTTTGCACCCGTGTACGGCGCCGGGGTAGCTGCCGGTACCGCTGCGATAGCCGCAAACGGCAATGCCAACGGCAAAATTCGTTATGACCTGCAGACCTATGGTTACAATCAGGGGGGTAGTCTCCCCTATTCTGCGATCATGGGTGATTTCCTCATGCTCAAGGGGACGATGCATCTTGCCGTTATCAGGGACCATGAAACCATGGTTTACAAGGTGCAGGACAATGGATTGCAGCAGGTTGCCGGGTTGAAAACACCCTGGACTAAACTTCTTTCCGTCTGCTGGTGGCAACCTGGTTCCGGAGCACCCTATATCGGCCTGACCGGCTATGATACCGACGGCCAGCAGGTGAGTTCAATTCTTCTGCAGTTTCGCAACAATTCGCTTGCCGTTGTTCAAAAAGAAATACCCTATATTATTAACAGCAGTGACCTGAATGGTGATGGCCGACCGGAAATCATGTTAGCGCAAAATTTTGATCAGGATGTTTTTTTCGGTAGAAAAATCAGCCAGTTGATTTTGGCGGGAACGACTGTTAAAACCAGGGAATACAACGGTTCCCTGCCTTCCTCTTATCGAGTAACCGGGGGTACTGTCTTCCAGCAGACCAAAGGAGCTGGTCGTTCAGCTGCCTATATCGTTAACAATAAACTACATATTATGGAAGGTGGCCGGCAGGTTTATTCAAGTGCCAGGGAGATGGGCGGCAGTGTGTCGACTGTCCGTTATGAGCAAAATCCTGATTCCATCAACCCTTTATTTTCCAATGCCAATATCGAAATCAGGCCGCTGGCAGTGGATGTTGACAATGACGGCAGCCGTGAAATTCTTGTTCCCAGCGCCGATCTCTCTGTCTTTTCCACCGTCGGCGGTGCCAATTCCATCAAAAAGACCTGGGTATCCGTCCTGAAAAAAACAAGAGCCGGTACCTATATGAAAGGGAAGATCGGCGGAGATTATGAACAGTATATCCAGGGTATTGGGGCGGCAAATGGCTCTTTATATCTGCTGACCGTGAATCCTGGCGGTATTTTTACCGAGGCCCGGGGCGCCAGCAGGCTTCTTATTCTACCGATGGGCCGATAATAATCGTCCCCCGTAATGTGTGCCCGTTAACTCAAGGGCGTACCTGTTGCCAGGTACGCCCTTTTTTGTGTATTACTCCCCATGTCCTATCATAAAAAAACAAGAAAATGAACATCGTCGGCCTGCTTGAACGAATAGGTAAGCGAAGACTCCGGGTAAGCGAAGACTCCGTGGGGCACTGGTAAACGTTTACATTATGCAGGTAATGCGGGCGAAACAGTATCTGGGTGAACGGTTACAACAGCAACCACTACCTTTGTCTGCTTTCTTTATTGGCAAACAGCATTGTTTATTCCATGCGTACAACAGGCGCAGAGCGCCACAGATTGCATCACACCGCAAGCGGTGTGACGAGTGCGAACATTTCAGGGCAGACTGCGGTTCGAAATTCTGCGGTTCGAAATTCGATGTTCGTTGTTCTATTGGGTTGCGGGTGAAACCGGCTTGAGTATATTTTTGCTATCCCTTACCGGCAGTTTTTTACTGATCTGATTTCAGCACTGCCAGGAAGGCACGTTGCGGGATTTCAACATTGCCCACCGTTTTCATTCTCTTTTTGCCTGCCTTCTGTTTTTCCAGCAGCTTGCGTTTTCGTGAAATGTCACCGCCGTAACATTTGGCCGTTACATCCTTGCGCAGGGCGGAAATATTGGTC
>JALSNT010000008.1 GCA_026986885.1 Desulfobulbaceae bacterium | reverse complement strand
GGAAATACAGGGGCTGGGTGGGCTATATCTCGCCCACGGCCGAATTTACACCCAAAAATGTGGAATCCCCGGAACTGCGTACCCGCCTGGTCTATCAGGTTCGGGTCTATGCCTGCGATTCCCGGGGTGAACTGCGTCTGGGTATGCCGGCAACCGTAACTTTTGATCTGCACCAGTCGCAAAAAGACGCCGGGAGCATGAAAGATGTCTGCGGCAAATGAGAGACAGCCTGTACTGCCTGAGAACAGGGATGATATCATCCTGTCGGTGAAGGGTGTCAGTAAACGGTTTCAGGTCGGGAAACGAACCGTCCAGGCCCTATCTGAAGTTTCCTTTCGGGCAAAAACAGGCATCGTCACCGGCCTGATCGGCCCGGACGGCGCCGGAAAAACAACCTTGATGCGTCTTGTCTGCGGCCTGCTTGTTCCTGATGCCGGCGCTATCACCGTGCTTGGCCTCAATACCGCCACGGCAGCGCTCAAGGTCCAGCAGTCAATCGGGTACATGCCCCAGCGGTTCGGCCTCTATGAAGACCTGACTGTTCAGGAAAACCTTGACCTCTATGCCGACCTGCATAAGGTGGCCGTCAGGGAGCGGCCTGGCCGCTATGAAAAACTGCTGCACATGACAGGGCTGGCGCCGTTTACCGACCGGCTGGCCGGCCGGCTGTCCGGCGGCATGAAACAGAAATTAGGCATTGCCTGCGCCCTGGTCAGCCCCCCTCCGCTCCTGATTCTCGATGAACCGACAGTGGGTGTCGACCCGGTGTCCCGGCGTGAGCTTTGGGACATCGTCTATGCGCAGGTAAAAGAGATGAACATGAGCGTCCTTTTATCCACGGCCTACCTCGACGAGGCCGAGCGCTGCAGCGAGGTGGTACTCATGCATGAGGGCCGGTTTCTCGGCCAGGATGCCCCAACGGCCTTCAGCAGTCAACTGGTGGACAGGACCTTTGTTATCCACAGCCACGGTAACGGCAATAAACGGGAATTACTGCGCGAACTCAGCGCCCATCCCGAGGCCGTGGATGTCATTATTTTAGGCGACACCCTGCGGCTGGTTACCCGGGACTCAATGAATCTCAAGAAGGTCGGTGACACCTTTGCCATTGATCCGGAACACTGGCGGATTGATGCCAGTGAACCACGCTTTGAAGATGCCTTTATCGACAAGCTGCAGCAGCACCGTGAGCAGAGCGGAGGTAAAAAACGGAATGCCGTTACCGTCACAACCGTTACCGGCAACCATGATACGGCCGCCATTGTCGTCAAAGACCTGCGCCGGGAATTTGGTGATTTCGTCGCGGTCAGGGATTTAAGTTTTACCGTCGGACGTGGAGAAATTTTCGGTCTGTTAGGGGCCAACGGCGCCGGTAAGACCACCACCTTCCGCATGCTCTGCGGCCTGTTGCCGGCCACCAGCGGCACATTACGGGTAGCCGGCCATGACCTGCGGGTTGCCCGGGCTCCGGCACGGGCAAAAATCGGCTACATGGCCCAGAAATTTTCCCTGTACGGGGACTTAACCGTCCGCCAGAATCTCAACTTTTTCAGTGCCGCCTATGAACTGCGCGGCAAACGACAGCGAGAACGAATCCAGTGGGCCCTGGACTCTTTTGAACTGGCCGAAATCCAGGACAACGACTCCAATGATCTGCCGCTGGGTTACAAACAGCGCCTGGCCCTGGCCGCCGCCCTGATGCATGAGCCGGAAATTCTTTTTCTCGATGAGCCGACTTCGGGTATCGACCCGCTGGCCCGCCGGGAATTCTGGAGCCATATCAATGCGCTGGCAAGCGCCGGGGTCACGGTTATGGTAACCACCCATTTCATGGAAGAGGCAAGTTATTGCGACAAACTGGTCATCATGGCCCGGGGCCGGGTACTGGCCGCCGGATCACCCTCCGAGCTGACCACCCGTTACCGCAGCCCGAACAACCCGGAACCGTCCATGGAAGACACCTTTATTCAC
Source organism: Desulfobulbaceae bacterium (assembly GCA_026986885.1). The sequence continues at coordinate 3,844 of JALSNT010000008.1, read as the reverse complement.
CTGATCGAAGAATTCGAGCAACAGGAAAAAAACAGTTGAAAAGGAAAGGCCATGTCAGAGATACAGTTTGAAATAACCGGGAGAGGTTTTCGATGGATGTAATGCGTTTACGCGGCCTGGTCCGCAAAGAGAGCCGACAGATTATCCGCGATCCCTCTTCCATCGGCATCGCCTTTTTTCTGCCGGTACTCCTGTTACTGATCTTCGGCTACGGGGTCAGTCTCGATGCCCGCCACGTCCCCCTGGCGGTTGTGATCGAAAAAAACAGCCCCCAGGCAATGGCCCTGGTGTCCGGATTCAATCAATCCGATTATTTTCTGCCCATCCGAATGCGCTCCATTCAGCAAGCGGAACAGGCCATGATGGAGCGGCGGGTAGACGGCATTATCTGGCTGCGCCACAATTTTGCCCGCGAACTCCTTACAGGCGGAAAAGCGCCCATCGGCGTTATCGTCAACGGCGTGGATGCCAACAAGGCGAGGCTGATAGAGGGGTATGTCACCGGGGTCTGGTTCAACTGGCTGCAGCGGATGACCGGGGCCCAGGGCATGAAACTAAAGGTGCCGGTCACGGTGGAACAACGGGTCTGGTTCAACGCGGCGGTCCGCAGTCGTAATTACCTGGTGCCCGGCCTCATCGCCATCATCATGACGCTCATCGGCGCCATGCTGACGTCCATGGTCGTGGCCCGGGAATGGGAGCGCGGCACCATGGAGGCATTACTGGTCACCCCGGTCTCCATGAAAGAGGTCATCGCCAGTAAGATAATCCCCTATTTTGTCCTTGGTATGGGAGGCATGCTGCTGTCGGTACTGATGGCGGTCTTTCTCTTTCAGGTGCCGTTGCGCGGGTCCATCTGGCCCCTGATCGTCTCCTCTTCCCTGTTCATGTTCACGGCCATCAACATGGGTCTGTTGATCTCAGTGGCCGCCAAAAGCCAGTTCGTCGCCGGCCAGATCGCCATTGTCATCACCTTTCTGCCCGCCTTTATCCTGTCGGGCTTTGTCTTTGATATCAGGACAATGCCGGTGGTTATCCAATGGTTGACCCACCTGGTGGCGGCCCGTTACTTTGTCGACATCCTCCAGACCCTGTTCCTTGCCGGTGACATCTGGCCCCTTTTTCTGATCAATTCGGTCTGGCTTACCCTGATGGCCTTGTTTTTCCTGATGATTATCAAGAAAAAATCCCGCAAACTTCTGGAATAGATTGTGTTATGCTGAGAAAAATATTCGCCCTGATGAAAAAGGAATTTCGGACCATTCTCAAGAATAAAAAAACCCGAATGGTCTTGATCATCCCCCCCATTGCCCAGATTCTGGTTTTCGGATATTCGGCCAGCTTTGATCTCAACAAGGTTCCCTATGCCGTCTACAACGAGGATCCCGGGCTGGCCTCCAGGCAGTTGCTGGCACGTTTTCAGGGAGCACAGGCATTTCATCTCGTTGATACCATCGACCATGACAAAGGCATCGCCCCGCTCGTCAATGAAAAAAAGGTGATGCTGGTACTGCATATCGGGCCTGATTTTACCAGGAATCTCAGCAAGGGGATCCCCGGCAAACTGCAGGTGATCCTGGATGGGCGAAATTCCAACAGCGCCATGATCAGTCTTAATTATGTGCGGAATATTGTAATGGGTTTTAACACCCGCTGGGCCGCCGTCCATGGTGGCCGCCATGTGCCGGCCCAGCTTGTCGTCAGCTCCTGGTTTAACAGCAGTCTGGATTCTCACTGGTTTATTATTCCAGGTATCGTCGCCCTGCTGGCCCTGGTTGTCACCCTGGAGGTAACGGCACTTTCCGTTGCCAAGGAGCGGGAGGCAGGCACCTTTGATCAGTTGCTGGTCACCCCCATGACCCCGCTGGAAATCCTTATCGGCAAGTCCCTGCCGGGTTTTATCATCGGTTTTATCGAGGCCACCTTTATCATCGGCATGACCATTCTCTGGTTTCATGTCCCCTTTCGCGGCTCCTTTCTCGTGCTCTATGTCGGTATCTTCGCCTTTCTTCTTTCGGCCATCGGTATCGGCCTTATGATCTCTTCCATTTCCGTAACCCAGCAGCAGGGGTTGATGGGCGCTTTTCTCTTTCTGGTGCCGGCGGTAATTCTGTCCGGGTTTGCCACCCCCATAGAAAACATGCCGCCGTTTGTCCAGTATGTCACCTACCTCAACCCCATGCGCTATTTTCTGATTATTGTCCGTTCCACATTCCTGCAGGGCGCCTCCTTTGACCTGCTCTGGAGCCTGTACTGGCCCATGGTCCTCATTGGCGTCGCTACCCTGACTGCGGCGGGGATGCTGTTTCGTAACCGAATGTATTAACTTCATTGCAACAGGAAAAATCATGAAAAAGACAACACCTTTTACTGCCCGAAAACATGCCGAACCGGTACGTTCTCCGCTTCTTCGGCGACACACACGCATTCTATTGATCACAGCGGCCATATTGTGCCTGTTTGGATCCTGGGATATGGCTGTTGCCCGCGACCTGGGAACAGTGCTCCTTGAAGTAGAAAAAAAGGCGCCGGACCTGCTGGCGGCGGCCGAGGCCGTTAATGCGGAAAAAGCCAATATAAAGGTCGAAAAAAGTCGATACTTCGGCGAAGTGGATGCCCTGGCCAGAAACAGCAACAATAAGGATAATCGCCTGATCAACCCGATTTCATATCCGGCGGCTCTCCAGCCCGATCTTTTTGACGATAACCAGTTCGGATACGGCCTAACCGCTAAAGTACCTCTTGATATCAACGGCAAAATCAGGGCCCGGCTGGAAGCGGCCAGACAACTGAAAGCAGCCGTTGACGCGGGCATGGGTAACGTTCGTCTGCAACTCCTGCACACGGCGGCCGCCCTGTACCATGACATTGAAGGAACCCTGGCGGACGAGGAAGCGCGGCAACGGCAGATAGATGCATTGCAGACCCATATTCGCACCACCGAGGCCGCCATAGAGGCGCAACAAGCCATTCCCGTCAAAAAAATGCGGTTGGTGACGGAACGTGAAGACGTCAAGGGTCGGCTGGCCGCGCTGAAAGGGCGGGAAAAACAGTTGCGGGCAGCCCTTGCTTCCCTGATGGCGGCACGCACCTTTCCCGACACTTTGTCCCCCATCCATATCCCGCCGAAAAAACTGGCCTGGCAGGAAACGCTTATTGATCAGCGCCCCGATATCACGGCGGAAAAAGCCCGCCTGGCCGCTGCCGAATCATCGGTGCGGGCGGCAGTGGCCGAACGACTTCCGCAGATGGATGTGGATGGCTCCTGGCTGCGCAACCAGGGATACAACGGCGAAGGCGATGACAACTGGACAATTTCCGTTCATCTCGGCCTGCCCCTGTGGGATGGCGGCGGTCGGAGGGCACAGGTGGAAAAATCCGGCGCCGAGGTGCGGGTAAGGCAGCAGAAACTGGCTGCTCTGCGCTATCGGGCAAGAGCGCAGTACATTGCCGCCCTGGCCGACTGGGACGCCGCCGTGGCCCGCTTTAAGGCCGCCGTGGCCGCGGAAAAGGCCGCCCGGGAAACGGAACGAATCCAGGCAAACAGATTTAACGAGGGATTGATCACGGCCGATGACCTGGTAAGTTCGGAAGCCGCCCTGGCCAGGGCCCGTTCCGGCAAGGCCATAGCGCTTACCGACTGGTGGAAGGCGGGCGATAAGATCCAGCGCGCCCTTGGACATGAACCGGAGCTTTACCCCGGTAAACAGGCCAATCATCCCCTGGCCGTCCAGGCTGAAACCACAGAGGGGTCGGGGAGATAACCCATGCAGAGAAACGCCTTCTTCCTCTATAGCGATACCGGTCAGGCGGGGACGAGAATCGTCGCCCTGGGGTTGATGGC
>JALSNT010000007.1 GCA_026986885.1 Desulfobulbaceae bacterium | reverse complement strand
CCAACACCCAGGTAGGCGCCTGTGTGGCCAATGTGCAGAACAAAATTGTCGGCGTCGGTTATAACGGTTTTCCCTGGGGATGCTCCGACGATGACCTCCCCTGGTCACGGGAGGGGAATTATCTCGATACAAAGTATCCCTATGTCTGTCACGCCGAATTAAACGCTGTTCTCAATTCGATTTCCTATGACCTTCGCGACTGCCGTATCTATGTCGCCCTGTTTCCCTGCAATGAATGCACCAAGGTAATTATCCAGTCCGGCATCCGGGAAATTATCTACCTCTCTGATAAATATAAAAATTCTGATCCGGTGCGTGCCTCAAAAATTATGCTTGACAAATCAAACACTTCCTACCGGCAGTTTAAACCCGAACGGCGATCCATCCTTATTCATCTTATGGAAAATGACAAGGGGCGCGAGTAAAACCAGCATGCCCGCTGAGCGGGTGCAACAACGAATGAAAATGGAACAAAACCTGTTCACATGACACCACAGAGCGGATGTCACGAGAGAGACCCGGGCCGGCCAAACATTCTTGTTCGCTCGCGGCACCGCTCTGCGGTGCTGCATATTCTCCGGCGCTCTGCGCCATTTTCGGATAAAAAACCTTTATGAAAACCCTCTCCATTACCAGTCCTTACATTGAGCTGTACAAAATACTTAAGCTTGAAAACATGGCTGCCAGCGGCGGTGAGGCAAAATACCTCATCGGTGAAGGCCTGGTCCGGGTCAACGGCCGGGTGGAAACCAGAAAACGGTATAAAACCGTTGCCGGCGATATTGTTGAGTATAACCATGAACAAGTCACAATTGTCTCAGTTCCCTGAACCTTTTCTCTGTCCCTGATCGAGCAAAACCGGGCACTCCCATCTTGTGCAAATCACCTCTGTCGTCGATTTGTTTTGAATCCGGTTTGACATTGTTTCTTTCTCTGTTGTAGAATCAATCAATGAAGACAAATAATATCAGCAACAAAGTGGAAAACATCGCCGCAACCGTTTCTCCGGCGGAATTGGCAACCTTTGCCGATATCTTCGCCTTTCTCGCGCTTCTGATGCGTTATCCGGAGAAATCGTTCTTTGATAGCGAGTTTCTTGATACACTTGAAAATCTGCTTGGCAGGCTTGATCTTGAGCATTTTCAACACAAAATTACCAAATGGCGGGCTTCCATAAATGATCCCCTGCTTGATGTCCAGGTTGAATACACAAGACTGTTTATCAATGATGCCCCAAATCTTGTCGCTCCCCCGTACGGTTCCGTCTATTTAGAGAGTGACGGCACATTGCAGGGAAAAACCACGGAGGCAACCCGTGCTTTTTATCGGCAATACGGCTTTGACATAACCAATATTAGCGAACCGGCAGATCATATCTCGCTTGAACTTGAGTTTGTGTCCCGACTCTATCGCCAGGGTGATGCAGAGGCGGCGGAAACTTTTTTAAGCACCCTTTTTCTTCCGTGGTTCACACGATTTATGGAAAAATTAACGCCGGAACTTCGCCATCCGTTTTTTACGGTGACGATGCAACTCATTTCTTTATTTATCAAGGAGGAACAGTAAATGGCCATGAACCTGAACAGGCGAACCTTTCTCAAAACCGCTTCGCTTGCAGTCGCCGGCATTCCACTTGCGAAAGTGGTGGCCAGGGCTGAAACCGGTATTGCAAAGGCTCCCCTCATCCCGCCGGGTAGTTTTAAAGACACCAAAACCGTTACCGGTGGTGTCTGCGAAATGTGTTTCTGGCGCTGTCAGCTTGTCGGCAAGATTCGGGGTGACCGACTGGTAAAGCTTGAAGGAAATCCCAAGTCAATTGATAACGGCCGCAATTTATGTGCCCGTGGAAACTCCGGCATTAAACTTGTCTATGACCCGGATCGGTTGAAATATCCCATGAAAAATATTGGTAAACGGGGTGCGCCGAAATGGCAGAAAATTTCCTGGGATGAGGCATTAAACATCTGCGCCGAAAAGCTGCAGGCCACCATTGACAAATATGGTCCCAAGGGAATTGCCATCTGGTACCACGGAGCTTCCAGTCATTATCCCAATGCATATTTTGATTACCTGGGGGTACCCAATAAATACGAACCCGCCTTTTACCAGTGCCGGGGGCAGACGGCCATGGCCATGATGCAGACCCTTGGTTTTGTGCCCAACGAGGATGTCGACATGCCTAATTCCAAGGCCATGCTGCTTGTTGGTTGTCATATAGGTGAAAATATCCATCTGTCGCATGTCAAAAACTTTGTCAGAGGAGTTGAAAACGGTTCCAAAGTCGTGGTCGTGGATCCTCGTTTTTCAGCAGCCGCCGCCAAAGCGCATATCTGGGTCAAGATCAAACCCGGCACGGATACCGCCTTTTTACTCGGCCTGATGAATTATATGTTCGACAAAGACATCTACAACAAGACCTTTGTTAAAAAATACTGCCTTGGCTTAAAACGACTTAAAAAACATGTGGCGGAGTGGACGGTTGCAAAGACGGCAAAGGAATGTGATATTCCGGGGAAACAACTTGTTGAAGTCGCTGAATTACTTGCAGAAAATTCCCCCCACGTCTCGGTGCATCCCGGCAGACATGCCGCCTGGTACGGCAATGATTTTCAACGGGTTCGGGCCAACGCCTGTCTGACGGCAATTTTAGGGGCCATAGATTGTCCCGGCGGCATTGTTCGCATTAAAAGAATGTCCATCGGCCATGTTCACTGGCCGGAGGTGGAACATGATGAGGATCCGGAAGACTTCGCTTTGGCTGAAATGGAGGAAAAACATCCCTTCCATCCGCCGGGAACTCCGCCGGAAATGATGCGGGATACCATGATTTCCGGTAAACCATACCCCATCAAATCCATGGTCATCTGGGGAACAAACTCCATCAAAACCATGCCGGATCAGGAAAAAACCATGAAGGCGCTGGCCAACATGGATTTTGTCATGGTCTCCGATGTCTCGCCCACGGACATCACCATGTGGGCGGATATCCTGCTGCCCGAGGCCTCGTATCTTGAACGATACGATCATGTGGAGAGTGGAACCCAGTGGGATCAGGGTGATACACCCCGACAGTTTATAGCACCCCGCATGCCGATTATTAAGCCTATGTTTGAACGTAAGGATCCGGTATGGGTGATCAATGAACTGGCCAAAAAGATGGGCCATGGCAAGGATATTCCGGTTAAGACCCAGGAGGAGTTCGTCGACCGGCTTCTCAAAAAGGATAATCTTTCAATTGCCAAATTGCGCAAACTTGACGGCATCTATATCCAACCCGGTGAATCACCCTATCTGAAGAAGGGGGAAGAGCCGGAGTTTCCGACTGATTCCGGTAAAATCGAGCTCTATTCCGAGGCCATGGCGGATGAGGATTTTCCACCGCTGCCCACCTACACCCGTACCGAGGAACCGCCCAGGGGATTTGCCCGGATGATATATGGCCGTTCCCCGGTGCAGACCTTTAATCGAACTGCCAATAATGCCTGGCTGGCACGGGAAATGCCTGAAAATCCATTGTGGATCAATGATGAATCCGCAAAAAAAATGGGCCTTAAGGACGGCGACCGGGTTTTCCTTGAAAACCAGGACGGTAAACGATCGGCAAGTTCAACGGTGATCAAGGTAACACCTGGTATCCGCCAAGATTGCGTTTTTCTTGCCCACGGCTATGGAACCTTTAATCCTGCCATGACGGTAGGCTATCACAAGGGTATTGACGATAATTCACTCAATACAAAAATCAATCGTGAAGGTGAAACCGGTATCAGTGGTATGCGGATCAATTTTGTCCGCATTATTAAAGATGGAAAGGTGATAAATATACCGGCATAAAGAGTCGACACGTCTTTTGTGCTTGTGCCCCCTATTCTTTTGTACCACCTTATTTTTATGGAGGATAATCCATTATGCAATATGGAATGATTATAGATCTTAACCGGTGCGTAGGATGTCATGCCTGTGCCGTTGCCTGCCGTGCCGAATGGGAAATTCCCGTACAGTTTGCCCGAAACTGGCTGCGCAGACTTGGCCCGGCAAAGACAGCCCACGGGTTGGCTGCCACCTATTACCCGGGTCTGTGCAACCATTGTGCGCATCCTGCCTGCGTTGAAGTCTGTCCGGCCGATACAAAAATGGTCACTTTTAAAGATGTAAAAACAGGCAGGACAAAAAATATGGAAGTGGCCGCCACCTGGAAAGATCCGTTTAACGGTACTGTCCAGATAGATAAAAAACGCTGTTTAGGCTGCGGCGCCTGTGCGGATGCCTGTCCCTATGGTGCCCGTTATGTTAATCCGGACCTGGCCGATGATGATTCCGACGGCAAGGCCGACAAATGTACCTACTGTATGCCCAGGGTTGCTGTCGGTCTGCAACCTGCCTGCGTACAGACCTGCCTTGCAGAAGCCCGTATTTTCGGCGATCTTGACGACCCCGAATCCGAGGTGTCGAAATATGTCAAAAAAGGAGCGGTCGGCCTGACGTCTAAAAATGTGCAAATCGGTCCGAACAGCCGTTATTTCGGCAATAAAAAAGATATGGCCCTGCTTATGACCCAGGCCCCCCAGGAGATGCCCGAGGCAAATTCCCGCCGTTCCATGCTGGCCGGTCTTCTTCGACCGGCCCGGCAACAGGCCGAAACAATCGGTCTGGCCGGAGCGGCTGCCACCTTTCTTGGCAAAGCTCTTGATGACGAAGAAAAGGGATAGGCAGTCCGGTTCCGATCCTGTAGTATCAAACCCCGGTTCATATCATGAACCGGGGTTTTTTCTTTTTCTTTTTGATTTTTTTTATCCGCCGGCCCTATGAACAAAAACTATGCCGCCATAACAGATAAATGTTTTATCAATGCCCCCTTTGACAGGCTGCAAAACGACCTGCTGCCATTCTTTGTCGAGAATAAACTGCAACCGGAAATCGGCCTTGAGGGGCAATGTCTCTGGGAATGCTCCAAAAATGATTTTGAAACAATTGCCAAAATTTTTCAGCAGCAGGGCTTGGCCTGTACCCTGCACGCGCCCTTTCATGATCTTGCCCCGGGCGGGTTTGAAGATAAAATTGTGGCGATGAGCCGGGAAAAACTTAAGCGGGCTTTTGCCCTTGTTTCTGTTTTTCACCCTAAATCCATTGTCTGTCATCTTGGCTATGAGGCAAAAAAACATGACTCCGGGTTTGATCGCTGGCTGGCAACATCCCTCACCACCTGGAAACCCCTTATTCAGCTTGCCGAATCAGAGGGCACGGTTGTCATGTTTGAAAATACCTATGAATCCGATCCGGTTGCCCATAAACGACTTTTTACAGAACTTCATGCCGAAAATGTTGGCTTCTGCCTTGATACCGGCCATCTCCTGGCCTTTGCCGGGACCGGTTATCAGCCGTGGCTGGCCGAACTCTCACCCTGGTTGGGCCAGCTTCATCTCCATGATAACGACGGCACAACAGATGCGCACAAGGCTCTTGGCAAGGGAATTTTTAATTTTTTTCATCTCTTCAAGGCATTGAAGAAAAGACAACCGGCCCCCCTGTTGACACTGGAGCCACACAGCGAAGAGGATCTTCAACTTTCCCTGGAATACCTGTACGCAACGGGATTATTAGAGCTGCTTTCCGCCTGATTTTTCAGATAGCGGTTAATTCAGTAACTTAATATCTATGTTATTGTTTTTTATGGCAGAAAATAAACTCGAAATCCAAATATCGGAATCCGAAACAAATTCCAAATTCAAATGTTTCAAAGACATGAACAAGGACAATCCCCATAGTGTCTAAAATTGGAACTATTTTAATCATTTGTTTTAGGGTTATTTGATTGTTGTC
>JALSNT010000006.1 GCA_026986885.1 Desulfobulbaceae bacterium | reverse complement strand
CCGGCACGGGAAATATCACCCAGCCCACAGGCTATAGAGAGGAGGAAACTGTGGAATTTGATGATGCACTGTCCACGAGCATGGACGATTTCGGTGAAAATACCCAGGACATGGAAATCCCGGAATCACTGCCCATGATGGCCGTCCGTGATGTCGTGGTCTTTAATTATATGATTATTCCTCTTTTTGTCGGCCGTCCCGGCTCCGTAGAGGCGGTCAACGACGCCATGAGCAAAGACAAACTGCTGATGCTCGTCACCCAGAAAGACGCCACCAAGGATGAACCGGAACCAGATGATATTTATCAGGTCGGTATGGTCTCAATGATCATGCGTACCCTGAAACTGCCCGACGGCAGGCTCAAGGTACTGGTCCAGGCCCTGTCCAAGGCAAAAATTCGTGCATACGAACAGACCTCTCCCCATTACCGGGTAGCCATTGACCTTGTGCCGGAGGTGGAAACCGAAAAGATTACCGTTGAAGTTGAGGCATTGATGAGAACCGTGCGCGAGCAGACGGAAAAAATCATGTCTCTGCGCGGCATCCTCTCATCCGACCTGATGATGATTGTCAACAATATCGAGGAACCCGGTCGCTTAGCCGACCTGGTCGGCTCCAATCTCCGTCTTAAAATCGCCGAATCACAGCAGATCCTGGAAACCGTTGATCCGGTTGAACGACTGAAACTGGTGGCGGACCTGCTCAACAAGGAACTGGAGGTATCCACGGTCCAGGCCAAAATCCAGTCAGATGCCAAGGAGGAAATGTCCCGCTCCCAGCGCGAGTATTTCCTGCGTGAGCAGATGCAGGCCTTAAAACGTGAACTGGGCGACGAGGACGCCTATTCCCAGGAAATTGATGAACTGAAAAAGGCGCTGAAAAAGAAAAAGATGCCGAAATACGCCAAAAAAGAGGCGAAAAAACAGCTCAAACGGCTGGAAATGATGCATCCGGACGCTTCCGAGGCCAATATTGTCCGCACCTATTTAGACTGGTTTTTAGACCTGCCCTGGAAAAAATCATCAAAAGACCGCCTTGATCTCAAAGAGGCGGCCAAGGTGCTGGATGAAGACCATTATGGTCTTGACAAAATCAAGGAACGAATCCTGGAATACCTGGCCGTCCGTAAACTCAACAAGAAAACCAAGGGGCCGATCATCTGTTTTGTCGGTCCGCCGGGCGTGGGCAAGACCTCGCTGGGTCAGGCTATTGCCAGGGCAATGGGCCGCAAATTCTACCGGTTGTCCCTGGGCGGCATGCGGGACGAAGCGGAAATCCGCGGCCACCGGCGTACCTATATCGGCGCCCTGCCCGGCCGCATCCTGCAGGGCTTGAAAAACGTTAAAACAAACAATCCTGTTTTCATGTTGGATGAGATCGACAAAATCGGCGACGATTACCGGGGTGATCCCTCATCGGCCCTGCTGGAGGTCCTTGATCCGGAACAGAATTATACCTTTTCCGATCATTACATGAACCTGCCCTTTGATCTGTCCAGGGTAATGTTCATTACCACGGCCAACCGCTTTGACACCATTCCGGGGCCGCTTCTTGACCGGATGGAGGTGATCCAGCTTTCCGGATATACCCTGGAAGAAAAGATGGTCATCGCCCGCAAATACCTGCTGCCGAGACAGATCAGGGAAAACGGGTTGCGTCCCTCTCAAATCAGGCTTAACGACGATACCCTGAAGTTGATTATCAGTCATTATACGCATGAGGCCGGGGTTCGTAACCTGGAACGGGAACTGGGGAAAATCTGTCGAAAAATCGCCCGCAAGATCGCTGAAGGCGGCAAAGGACCCTACACGGTTTCAAAAAACACCCTTTCCAAATACCTTGGTCCGCTCAAATATCTGCCGGAAACCGAGCTGGACACGCTGTCCCAACCAGGGCTGGTTGTCGGCCTTGCCTGGACCGAAGTGGGCGGCGAACTGCTCCATATTGAGACGACCATCCTGCCCGGCAAAGGCAAGTTAATTCTCACCGGACAACTGGGTGACGTCATGAAGGAATCCGCCCAGGCTGCGCTCAGCTACTGCCGCAGCCGCAATGCAATGCTCAATGTGGAACCGGAGTATTTTGATGCCATTGACATCCACATCCATGTCCCGGCAGGGGCCATTCCCAAGGACGGGCCATCGGCCGGTATCACCATGACGACGGCCCTTTATTCGGCGATCCTTGGCCGGCCGGTGAAAAAAGGCGTGGCCATGACCGGCGAGGTGACCCTGCGCGGCCGGGTTCTGCCCATCGGCGGATTAAAGGAAAAGGCATTAGCTGCATTGAGGGCCGGAATCGATCGAATCATCATCCCGGATGAGAACGAAAAAGACCTGGTTGATATCCCCGGGGAACTTCGCAAAAAAATCACCTTCCTGCCGGTCAAGCACATGGACGAAGTTATTGATATTGCTCTGGGACCGATCAGCCCCAAAAAAACAGACAAACCCACTGCCGGAAAAAAAAGAAAAAAGAAATCGGCCTGAAGGCTACCGGTTTTCCGGCAACCGACTTTGAGTAAACATTTACTTATGCAGGTGATGGCGGTGAAACAGTATCCCGATGAACGATTACGTTATTAAAGATGCGTTCACTACTGCTCTGGTGGTTTGGCTTCCTCCTGCTTCTTGCCGTCGGTTCGGGTGTCTGGTATGCGCGCTACCTCACCACTCCATCCCCGGGTAGCGGCGCAGTTACCATAGTCATCCCGCAAGGCGCCGGCGTCCGGCAGATCGGTGCCCTGCTGGCCGACCATGAACTTATCCATAATGATATTCGTTTCCTCATTCTTGCCCGGCTAAGCCACGTCGACAACCGACTGCGGGCCGGTGAATTTTCCATTCCCCGTGGTCTGCGGCCGGCAGAGGTTCTCGATCTTATTGCCGGGGGCCGGGTGGTCCGGCACCGGGTTACCATTCCCGAAGGCCTCACCATGGCCGAGATTGCCGCTCTTTATGCGCAAGGAGGCTGGGTCGATAAAGAAGACTTTCTAACCATCTGTAATAACCCTGTCTTTATTCACAACCTGGGTATCAAAGAAAATCGACTCGAAGGGTATCTGTTCCCTGATACCTATATACTGGTGCGCGGTGAAACCAGTGCCCGCGGCATCATTACCACCATGGTCAAACGCTTCCTCGATATCTGGCAGCAGGTAGCCCCCAAGACTCCAGCACCCCTGACGCGACACCAGGTTGTCACCCTTGCCTCCATCGTGGAGAAGGAAACAGCAAATGCCGCGGAACGACCAATGATCGCCCGCGTCTTTCTCAATCGTCTGCAAAAGGCCATGCGGCTGCAATCCGATCCCACGGTCATTTACGGGCTGTCGGACTTTAACGGTAACCTGACCAGAAAAGACCTGCGCAGGCCAACCCCTTACAACACCTACGTCATTGACGGCCTGCCCCCCGGGCCGATATGTAACCCCGGCAAAGCAGCCATCATGGCCGTCCTGCATCCTGCTGATTCCACCGCCCTCTATTTTGTCTCAAAAAATAACGGCAGCCATAAATTTTCAAATACCCTGAAAGAACACAACCGGGCAGTACGTAAATACCAGAAACGCCATCCCTGAAGTTATCATTCCTGTCACTTCCTGACATTTTTTGTCAGACTTCCCCTTACAACCCTGCTTTGTTTTCCACCTTTCCGTGCATTAATTTACGTAAATCCGGATATCCGGAGAAATATTTCCAGGTTTCCGGATTAACGCTTTTCGCCAATTTCTCCGCCATTACGGAAAAAAATACATAACAAACTGATTCTACAAATAATAATGCCGCTTACCAAACATTTTTTTCACCTGGCATGGTAGCTGCTTAAAGACAGGTACAGTATGCAATCTTCTCAGAATCAATATGGAGAATCAAGATACAGGAGTATGGATAATGAATAGCTTATCAAAAATTTTATTGGCCCTGTCTGCCCTTGCCATTATTGCGTCCCCCGTGCAGGCAACGCCGATCCAGTGGCAGAGCAGTGACGGCGGCAATGACCACTGGTACGAAATCATCAGCGACGAGGGAATAACCTGGAATGAGGCCAACACGGATGCCTCAACTCTTTTCGGGCCTAATGCCCATCTGGCAACCATTACCTCGTTTGCAGAGAATTCATTTATTTTTAACCTCGGCGTTGAAGACCACCCCTATTGGCTCGGCGGCTACCAGGATGACAATGCCGCCCCTGCTGAGGGGTGGCACTGGGTAACCGGCGAAGACTGGAATTATACACAATGGGCCCCGGGTGAACCCAACGACTGGCACGGGACAGTGGAAAATGCCCTTGCCTTTGCATTTTTTGAAGGAGACGGCACCTGGAATGATGCCCCGGATTCTACAAGGTATCTTGGCAACGGCGGCTATGTGGTCGAATATGACAGCGCTCCCGTGCCGGAACCGGCCACCATGCTGCTGTTTGGAACCGGGCTGGCAGGACTGGCCGGATTGTGCAGAAAAAAACTATCTGCTACCAATTCAACCCGGCAGGAACAAACATGATAAAAATTGTTTTTTTCTTAACAGCCTCAGCCATCTTGCTGATACTGAATACTTAACTCCTCATAGAGGACTGATCTTTATGCCAATGACTTTGAAAACGGAGCCGGCAGCGATGATCAAAAGAAAAAAACAGCGCCCACAGGCACCGCAAAGAATAAACACCGGACAGCACCCCTGCTGCCCGGTGTTTTTCATGAAACCATCAATGGATACCCGGCCTCAATCCTGTGGATTGCCCCGTTACGGCCAAGCCGGCTGGAATAAAGAAAAAACTCGTCAACAGTCCAGGGCCTGCTGAGAAACAAATTGTGATTTTCCAGAAAACGTCCGACTTTGACGGGCGGGGTATTTTTCAATCTGGCAAGGGTTATATGAGGGGCAAATTTTCTTTTCTCCGGCTCCAGCCCCAGTCCGACAAGGCATGACTCCAAACGGTTTCGCAACCGCTGCAGCTCGTTGCTTTGCCGCAAACCGACCCAGACAACTCGCGGCCTGCCCCGGGGCGGGAAAAAACCAACGCCGTCAAGCTGCAGGGAAAACGGAGCAACGACAATTTCGGACAATCCTACCCGAATATCCCGAAACATCCCTCCATCGACCTCACCGATAAAACGCAGGGTCAGATGCAGTTGTTCCGGCTGCACCCAACGTGCTCCCGGCAGGCCACAGCAGAGTCGAGCTATTTCCTGCTTGACCGACTCGGGAATATCAATGGCAATAAAAAGACGAATCATACACGGTCAATCCGGATCATACTCACAAAAAACAGCAAAAAACACCGGAAGCAACATAGCACCCCGGGCATTCGGAAAAATCCATTCAGTGAGTCATCACACGGGGTAATTCTTTTGCCTGTTTGCCCCACCTGTGCAACTAGCCCGGATATTTCACAAAGGTCGTCGCGAAAAGTTATAACGACCCGGAGATTCGGTATTTTCAGCGCTTTACAGCAGGCCGCTCGGCGTCTACGCTTACCTGTAAAATATGCGGGTTGGACCTTAATCCGGGGAAACAAGATTAATTCGGGGAAAGTATGTTTTGTATTTAGCGACATCCCTAGTCGCTAGGCTAAACATTGACACATTTGCATGGGCTCCAATAAAAAAATCGGGCAGAGGTGAGTTTTTCGTCCCTTTATTCCTCCGGTACTTTAAAAAAACTTTTCCTGTTAAAAAAAGAGCCTCTCGAGGTATTTCCAAGACTTTAATATCCAGCTGTGAAATTGCTTCCTCAAGTTCCTCGATTTTTTCAAAACCTATGGAAATTTCGGTATAAATGATTGTATTTATATACAACGTGTTCGTTTGACTATATT
>JALSNT010000005.1 GCA_026986885.1 Desulfobulbaceae bacterium | reverse complement strand
AATATCCGCAAAAAACTAAAAGCCGCCGGGGTAACAGCTCTGCGCCTGCAGGCAGTACCCGGAATCGGCTATAAACTTACCGACTCTGTATCCAGTTTTTAGCGCCTGCCAATTTTTGGAGAAAAAACATTTCGGAGGAAAAATATGGCTCCTGCAAACAGACATTTTCGACAAACAATACCGCTAACCGGCAGCCTGCTCCTTTTTTTTCTGTTTCTGCTCCTTTACCCACTGACTGGCCGGGCACAGACCCTGGTGCCGTTGCATGTGCAAAAGGGGACAAATCTGATCAGAATTGCCCGCCAATACTGCAATAAACCTTCTGACTGGAAAACCATTGCCGCAATCAACCATCTCAAAGCGCCATACATCATCTATAAAAACGCCACCCTGCAGGCGCCGCTGTCCATCCTGCGGGGAAAGCAAGTATCCGCCGAAGTCATATCCATCAAAGGTTCACCCCTTGTCGTCACCAACAAAAACGTCAGTAAAAAACTGCGTAAAGGCGACAGGGTCTTTCCCGGGCAGACAGTGATTACCGGCGATGAGGAATATGTCCACCTAGTGTATCCGGACAACAAACACTCCAGGATAGGACCGGAATCAAAGATGCTGCTGGTCTATCTGATGCGGCTTGCCGATAACAATCTTCAGGCGCAATTCTTTTTAGACCGTGGAAAAGTTACCAACTCCATAGAGAGAAAGCTCAAACCAAATGAACACTTCCAGACGAGAACACCCATGGCCATTACCGGCATACGGGGCACGGAATTTCGCGTCAAAGTTGCAGACCCGGAAACAAATATTATAGAAACCCTGAAGGGTCGCGTTGCCCTCACGGCTGCCGGCCATAAAATTTTCCTGGCCAGGGGCCAGGGATCAAAGGTGAAAAAAGGACAACAGCCGGCGCCGCCGCATGCCCTGCCGCCCAGCCCGAATCTGCCGCAACTCAAAAAAATATACCGCACCCTGCCGGTCAACATTAACGCCCCCGTACAGCAGAATGCCCGCTCCATGCACGTCAGGGTTACAGCCGACAAAGAGGGTTTCAATACACTGGTTGAGCAATCCACCAAACCGGGAAAGAATTTTTCCCTCACCTCTCTTACCGACGGCAGTTATTTTCTCTTTTTGACAGCTATAGATAAGGCGGGGTTTGAGAGTCTGCCCGCAGGTCCGGCAACCCTGCATATTCGCACTGTGCCCGGGGCGCCGATCATCTCCAGGCCAAACAATGGCAAGGCATTCTTCAAGTCAAAAATCAAAATCAGCTGGCTTGATTCAGACCAGGCCGATCATTACCTCATCCAGCTGGCACGGGATAAAAAATTCAGTAAGGTTATAGAGGAAAAGGAGACAAAAAAGGCCCATTATCTCACTCCCGACCTCAAAGCCGGAACCTATTTTTTCAGGGTGCAACTTATTGCCGAAGATGGTTTTAGAACCCTCTTTTCCGTTCCCCTTACCTGGAAAATCATGGCCCGGCCGAAACTGGGCAGCCTGAACACCTCGCCAACCGGTTCCGAAGGCGGCATCACTCTTCGCTGGCCGGCCATGGCCGATACCGCCGGCTACATGATTCAAATCGCAAACGACAGGAATTTTACGGATCTCATCGCTGAAGACGACAACCTGAAAAAACCTTCCTATCCGATTGATTTTCAAATCGTCAACGGCAAATATTACGTTCGTATCCGTTCAATTACCAAAGATGGTCTAAAAAGCCCGTGGACAGCGCCGCAGGCAATGACCGTAGAAGCAGAATCATCCTGGCTGCCGCATGCTGCGGCCGTGCTGGGGTTCATTGCCCTGGTTCTGATTTTTTAAAACCTTTCAGGCAAAACAACATCCCAACAGCGTGCTCAACCGGTTAACGTCTCTCATTATAGCAGCACTCCTCATGGGGCTGCTCTTTATGAGCGGCGTTGTTGACTCGCTTTCCAACAAGGCCTTGGACGGCCTGTTTCTCCTGCGCGGACCGGTAGCCCCGCCCCAGGACATTATCCTGATAGGCGTTGACGACGCAAGTCTGGCCGAGCTGGGCCCCTGGCCATTTTCCCGGAGATACCACGCCCGCCTCCTTGCCCGGCTGCACGGAGCAAAGGTCATCGGCTTTGACTTCCTGTTCAGTGAACCCGGTGACAATGACCTGCTCTTCAACAAGGCCATGGCCGTATCGCCGCCGGTGGTCCTTGCCTCGGTCATGGGTAACGATCATCTTCTTTCTCCTGCCGTTTCGCTAAACCACGCTTTCGGCACCGGCCACATTGAAATTTTGTTGGGCAGCGACGGGGTTGTGCGCAAGGTCATGCTCCAGGAGCAGACTGATACCGGTCCCCTGGAGGCATTTGCCGCCGTTATGGCCAAGGCTGCCGGTAAAAAGATTCTCCCGCGACCAAACCAGACCATTATTATCAATCATTACGGTCCACCTCAGACCTTTCTCTATCTCTCGTATATCGATGTCCTGCACGGCAACTTTCCCAAGGGTTTTTTTGACAACCGCTTTGTCCTGATCGGGGCGGAGGCGCTTGGTATCGGCGATTCCCACGTCACACCCTTCACCCGCCGTGATCAGACCCCGGGCGTGGAAATCCAGGCCACGATTCTTGCTAACCTCCTGTCCCATACCAGGTTGCGGCCCCTGCCGCTCGCCTCTCTGCTCATCATGGGCACCATTGCCCTTATATGCCTGTTTCTCTGGCCGGGACGGACGGAACGGTATAACCTGTCAATAAATATCCTGCTGGCCGTTATCCTGACGGCGGCCGCTGTTGTCTGCTTTACAAACAACCGGTTCCTGAACCCGGCGCCGCCCCTGCTCTTTCTGCTCCTCTGCTATCTTGCCCATCTGATCAGCGAACGAATCTGGACGGCAAAAAATATCTATTTAGAGATGGTTCGCCTGGATAAGCAGTTAAAAACCGGATTGCAGCAGGTCTACGCCAATATACCATCACAGGTCTTCAAGCTTTCGCCGACACCTGCATCCGGCGGTGTTCGCCGTCATCTTGCCCGCCTGCAGGCAGGCGTCAAGGCGCTCAGCCTGCAGCACCACTTTATTGAAAATCTGCTCGGCAAAGAACTGCCGCCCCTTATCTTATGGGATCAGCAGAGTGGTGAGGTAATCATCGCCAACGCCATGTTCAAGAAATTCTGGCAGACATTCGGCTCCGACGGCAACGCCCTGCCCGACATTGAAACCTTTCTCCGCCTGCCGACAGATAACCCGGCCAATAATGACACACAAGCCATGCCCCCGCTCTCCCACCTTTTTGACAAGGGGGAGTCGCCCTGTCTCGATATCAGCCTGACAAACCAGGGACAAAAAAAATTCTTCCAGATCAACATCCATGCCGTTGTCATCGAAGATATCGATTTTCAGGGGATACTGGCTCTTCTCACCGATGTCACCGAAATCAAGGAGCTGGAACACCTGAAGGATGAAATAGTTTCGGTTGTTTCCCATGAGCTGAAGCTGCCGCTCACCGTAATCCTTGGGTACGGAGAGATGCTGGCTAACAGCCTGCATGGTGACGACAAGATATATATCGACAAGATCTGTGAACAGGCTCGGCGCCAGAACAAGCTGATCGAAACATTTCTTGATATCACCCGCCTGGAACACGGGCGCCGTGAAATAGCGCGCCTGCCCCTTGATCCGATTGGACTGATAGAGGAGGCCGTCGCCACCGTGCTCCCGGTTGCCGACAGCAAAAAAATCCACATTAACAGGGAACTGCCGCGTAAAGCTTCGCCGTTGTTAGGCGACTCTACCCTGCTTATGCAGGCGATAACCAACCTGCTGGATAACGCGATCAAGTTCAGCCCGGAACAGACGGAAATTACCGTTAGACTCGTTGAAGAGCCGGAAAGATTTGTCCTCTGTATTGCCGACCAAGGGCCGGGAATTCCTGCTGAATCACGAAATCTAATTTTTGAAAAATTCAACCGCGGCAAACAGGAGCCGGGCCGGGAGGGTTTCGGTCTGGGCCTGAACTTTGTGCAACAGGTCATCCGAAAACACGGCGGCACAATCCGACTGGAACCGGCCACGGCTTCCGGTGCAACTTTTTGCATTTCCCTTCCTAAAAAGTCCATCTAACACCGGCTTTTTTAAACATATGTTCACTACCACCGTTTAAAGAGGACAAAAAGATCATTTTAGAATGAGATTACGGCATATTACCAAAATCTTACTTGACGCCCCATACCCAACATGGCATTTTAATATAGAGAGGAACTATAGCCACTGCGTAGGAGTAACGTTAGCCTCCTGCCCTTGGGAGAGTAGAACGGTGGAATTAAAAAAATAAAAAAAGAAAATATCGAATGATGAAGGAAGGCCCTCGCAGCATTGTAGGTCTGCTTGAGTGGAGCGAAAGCGGACAAACAGCAGCCACTACCTTTGTCTGCTTTCTTTATGGGTTATCAACATTATTTATTCACAGGCGCAGAGCGCCACAGATTACGTCACACCGCAGAGCGGTGTAACGAGAAAAGAAAAAATATCGAATATCGAACAGGGAATATCGAATAATGAAGGAAGACCCTCGCAGCATTGTAGGTCTGCTTTCACTGGTTCCACCACGCCCATGGCGTGGTAAACCGTATGAGGCGTTGCGGGCCTGCTTCACTGGTTCCACCACGCCCGTGGCGTGGTAAACCGTATGAAGCATTGTAGGTCTGCTTGAGTGGAGCGAAAGCGGACAAACAGCAGCCACTACCTTTGTCTGCTTTCTTTATGGATTATCAGCATTATTTATTCACAGGCGCAGAGCGCCACAGATTGCGTCACACCGCAGGGCGGGGTGACGAGAGAAAATATCGAATAATGAAGGAAGGCCATTGCGGCACATTAACGCTTTAGACGACCTGTCACTGGTTCCACCACGCCCGTGGCGTGGTGAACCGTATGAGGCAATGTAGGTCTGCTTGAGTGGAGCGAAAGCGGACAAACAGCAGCCACTACCTTTGTCTGCTTTCTTTATTGGTAATCAGCATTGTTTATTCCATGCGGACAACAGGCGCAGAGCGCCACAGATTGCGTCACACCGCAGAGCGGCGTGACGAGAGATACAATCACTCCCGGCACGCCGGGAACAACAATGACACCGCTACGCTGTTATGAAAACCGAAGCCGGAGATAACGTCCGTGGTTCAAACCGCCGCCGGCGCAAACCGAAGCCGATGAATGTCTTCTGTCTTCCGGTTTCTGATTTCTGATTATTTGCCTGGTCACAAAACGACAACCACCTTGTATGGGATGATACGCCATGAAAAAGAAGATTAAACGACATCTCCTCCTCGAACAGCTCGAAGACCGGATCTTTCTCAGCGCCACTCCGCTTGCCGTTGCCGGGGGGGTCGAGCATCACACCGGTGCCGAACCGGCAGCACATGACCTTCATCACCACGACCCACTTGCCCAGGCAACTGAAGCGCAGGTGCAGAACACTGCCGACTCGGCGGCCCATGCCAAGCCCGCCGATGAGCAGCACCAGACCGAGGCCCCCCGGCAACATCCCCATGCCGCCGGCAGCGCCCAGAAGGTAACAGAGCAGCCCGCAGGCAATTCAGATAATGGCGCCGCAACCGGACAGGACCGGGAAACCGGCACCGCCGCAACCGGCGATAGTCCTGCGACGAGTACGGACCATGCAACACAGGCCGCTGCCCATGACAACGGCGACCATGCGCAGGCGACCGACGACCCCCAGACATCATCCGGGCATGCGGGAGAGGACACCGCGGCAACGACCGACCAGCAACCATCCGACCAGGAAACCGCCGACCATACTGACAGCGATACTACCAGTAACCAACCACAGGACGCGGCTGCTCATTCCCAC
>JALSNT010000004.1 GCA_026986885.1 Desulfobulbaceae bacterium | reverse complement strand
AAGCTGCATTGGAAACCAGGATATCCAGCCTGGAGTAATGTTCACTGATTTCTGCAAACATCCGGTCAACATCAGCCTCTTTAGCGACATTTGCCTTAACGGCCAGACAACGAACACCGTTTTCCTCGATGGCGGCCACCGTTGCTTCGGCATCCTTGCGGTGACGGACATAGTTAACCACGATATCCACCCCGTTTTCGGCCAGTCGCAGGGCAATCGCCCTGCCTATGCCGCGTGAACCACCGGTGATAAGCGCGACTTTACCTTGAAGATGAAACATAATTTTCCCTGAAAATAATCATCTGAAAAACTTTAGCAGGCAACATAGGCTGGCTAAAATACAAGGTATATACCGGTTTTGCAAGTTTTCCCTGTACAAGGCACCAGAAATCGACGGCCTAACTTTTTTTCCCCCTTTTCAGGGCGCCGAGCGTATGGCGACCGGTACTCCAGACAAAGGAAAATGGACGAAAACGTATCGGATTTAACATCCGGGGAACCTTAAAATCATCAACACGCAAATCATCTGCGGAAGAAAGTGGATAGCAAAGATCTTCCTCCCGGCAGCCGGCAATATTTTCACGCACTGCCGCCTGCTGTAACGGACTGTTTTGGGGAGAAATACCAAGAACACGCAATAAGGCAGTATCCACTGCCACGGGATTTTTACCGGCAGCGACCAGGCGCAGGGGAAAGGGACTGCCGTTTATCGGCCCGGTACGATGCATGGTTCGAATACCGTCGACCAGAGTGAGGCTCTCTGGTAAATGGAGAGGCAAGCGGACAAGCAAGTCCGAAAACTGTCCTGAGACGCCGCCATGAACCATATGCCACCATGGTTTCTGCAGGCCGACAAGACATCCGAAACAGTTTTTCACGGCCATGGTCACCCGGGTCTGGGCATGCGCCTTGATTCTGGGCAGATTCACCAACAGATCACATTCAAGGGCGCGGGCGGCAATCCTGCCCTTGATGCCGGGGGCCACCATACAGGTATGAGTCCTGCGAAAATCAGAAATCCCCACCCCCATGTTACGCAGTTCCCGGGCTATGCCGAGCCGATCAAGATTCACCCGGGCGGAACCAAAGGCCGGAGAATCTCCAATCATAACCTTTGCGCCGGCATCAAGGAACCAGCAGGCGGCGGCCAGAATAAAAGCGGCTTCGGTACAGGGCAGTGGTCCCCGGGCAGCGGTAAGAAGATTTGGTTTAAGGAGAATCCTGTGTCCATGCAGTTCAGACGGACCACCGACTGCCTTGATCATGGTATCAAAACTCTCCATTACCACAGAGCATCGATAAAATGAGCAGGGTAGAAGAGCAACAGACATTGATTCAAGCGGCATACACGCCCTCCAGCTCTAACGGGAACAGGAAATCGGCCGGGAGAGAAGGTACCCGTTTTACTGCACGGGGTCGCCTCCATCGCACAGAGCCTGATCAGGCAAACCGGTTCATGTTGGCGGCACGGTACATAAATATCAAAAAATACAAAAAATCTGATTACCACTGCAACTCAGCCAAGCTGAAGCCATGGATACCATCGCTCTTTCCGGTGCAATGAAGCAACACGCATTCAGGCCTGAAGAAAGCAGCACAGTCAATCTGTTATTTTGGCTTCAGCGATGTTATCCCTTTTTTTTATTGAACAATGATGGTAATCAAAAAAAACCGGTTCAACCACAACGGTCGAACCGGCTAAAAAAGGAGAGAAGAGATGAAGAATTACTCTAAATATAGCAGAAACCGTGCCAGTCAAAAATAAATCTTACAGTAAAAAAATATTTATTATTATATCATAACGTTACACAATGTTCATTGCCAAGAAAACTTTTGCCGTCGACGCCCGCAGGTTCAACTTTTTTTACCCTGTTTCTTAATACAACATGCCTCACAGGATAATTAAACCAATAAAACAGCATGTTAGCAAAAAATATAAATTTAGTGAACCAATATCATTTATTTCTCCAGGATGGGTAGTTTTTACGCACCCCGTGCCCAGTTGAGCAATCCACCGGCGGCAAGAATCTCCCGGTGCCGGGGTGACAGATCAAGCACTGCCTCAACCGACGTTCCATTCACTTCGACGGTTATTCGCTCCCTTCCGTCAAGCAGGGCCTGCCTGATACCCGGGATAACGATATCAGCGCCCTGCTCCACCCGCTCATAATCATCGGCGTCGACAAAGGTGAGCGGCAGGATACCAAAATTAATAAGATTGGCCTTATGGATACGAGCGAAACTCTTTACCAGCTTGACCTGGACCCCAAGATAGCGGGGCGCCAGGGCCGCGTGTTCACGGCTTGATCCCTGGCCGTAGTTGTCGCCGCCGACAACGGCCCCGAAACCTCCGGCCGAAGTCAACTCTTTCATATCGCAGGCAAAACATTCGGAAATGGAACTAAAAACATATTCGCTGATGGCAGGAATATTGGAGCGCAGGGGCAAAATCTTCGCCCCGGCGGGCATGATATGATCGGTGGTAATGTTATCGCCCACCTTGAGCATGACCTTGCCCTTCCAGGTCTCAGGCATGGGTGTAAAATCAGGGAAAGGGGCAATATTGGGGCCGCGAATTATTTCTACTTCCCGATCCTCGGGCCATGGCTGTTCAATCCGTTCATCACCGGGCAGATATTTTTCCGGCAGGGTAAATTCCGGATATTCACCAAGCTCACGCGGATCGGTAATACATCCTTTAATGGCTGAAGCAACCGCCACTTCCGGACTGCAGAGATAGACCTTATCGCCCTGATTGCCGCTGCGACCGGGAAAATTCCGGGAAAAAGTGCGCAGGGAAATCATGGCGGTGGGCGGCGCCTGGCCCATACCGATACAGCCGAGACAGCCGGACTGGTGTACCCGGGCGCCGGCCTGGAGCAGGGGCAGCAGATTACCCGCAGCCGTCAGATTTTCCAGGGCCTGCCGGGAACCGGGATTGACCTCAAAGGATACCTCGCGGCTTGTTTCCCGCCCTTTAAGGATGGTTGCCACCGCAGTCAGGTCGCGCAGGGAGGAGTTGGTACAGGAACCGACCAGCACCTGGGCCACGGGCCGACCCGCCACCTCACTGACCTGCACCACATTGTCCGGTGAAGAGGGGCAGGCGATCATCGGCTCCAGAGTGGAAAGATCGATCTCCAGCACCTTATCATAGTCGGCGTCTTCATCGGCAACAAGTTCCTGCCAGCTCTCTTCCCTGCCCTGGGCGGCCAGAAATTTTCCGGTATTTTCATCAGAGGGAAAGACAGAGGTGGTCGCGCCCAGCTCAGCCCCGAAATTGGTGATGGTCGCCCGATCGGTTACGCTTAAGTTTTTCAGTCCGGGGCCGAAATATTCCATGATATAGCCGACCCCGCCTTTGACGCTCAGTTGCCGGAGTACTTCCAGCAATATATCACGGGCTGCAACCCATGGCTGCAGTTTCCCGGTCAGCCGGATGCCATAGATTTTCGGCATGATTAGATAAAAAGGCTTTCCGGCCATAGCCATGGCAACGTCGAGACCGCCGGCGCCCATGGCCAGCATGCCGAGACCGCCGCCGGTGGGTGTATGGGAATCAGAACCTAACAGAGTCTTGCCCGGAACGCCGAATCGTTCCAGATGGACCTGGTGGCAGATACCATTGCCCGGCGGAGAAAAATAGAGGCCGAATTTGCGGGCCACACCCTGGAGAAACACATGGTCGTCCGCATTTTTAAAATCAGACTGCACCAGATTGTGGTCCACATAGCTGACAGACAACTCGGTCTTCACCCGGGGTATACCAATGGCCTCGAACTCAAGATAGGCCATGGTGCCGGTGGCATCCTGGGTCAGGGTCTGGTCTATTTTCAGGCCGATCTCCTCACCCTTTTTCAGCTCACCTTCTACAAGATGGGCCGCCAAAATTTTTTCGGCAACGGTTTTACCCATTTTTTCGTAACTCCTCACAGGACAAATAACTATGCGTTTTCATGCCCCTTATTATTGCTCAATTTAGATACTACTTAAACGTAATTACCCTGGTGCGGACAACACCTTCATGTTCCTCAATTTCCTGTTGTACCTCTTTTGCTACAGGGCCTTCACAGTCGATAATATTGTAGCCGACCACCCCGTTACTTTCATTGGTATAACTCATGATATTGATATCATGTTTGCCCAGGATATTGGTTACCAGACCGATCATCCCCGGTTTGTCATGGTTAATCATTATCAGGCGTGAATGTACCCAGACAGTGGGGATACTTTCCACATTGGGAAAATTGACGCTATGGGTGATATTACCGTACTCCAGATAGGCCATCAGCTCCTTGACCGCCATACAGGCGCAGTTATCCTCGGATTCGGAAGTCGAGGCACCGAGATGGGGCGTAATGAGGATTTTTTCATGACCGATCATCTTCTTTGACGGAAAATCGGTGATATGCCCCTGCAGTTTTCCCGAAGCAATGGCGGCCAGTACCGCATCCTCATCCACAACCGGACCACGGGCATAATTAAACAGCAGGGCGCCATCGGCCATGGCATCAAGAAATTCCGTGGAAACAAGGCCTGTGGTTTTCTTGTTAAGCGGCACATGGACACTGACAAAATCCGCCTCCGCCAATGCTTCTTTACGGGAACGCACAAGCTGGACCCGGGGAGAAAGAGCATGGATGTTATCAAGAACAGGGAAAGGATCAAATCCGATCACCCGCATGTTATGTTCCACCCCGGCATTGGCCACCCGAACGCCGATCTTGCCAAGACCGATAACCGCAAGGATCTTGCCGGCCATTTCAATACCCTTGAAATTTTTCTTTTCCGCCTCAACCTTTTCATTGATGGCTGTATCATCGGCAAGATCCGTCAAGCTTCCGCAAAACTGAATTGACTTATGGACATTACGCAGCCAGATGCCTAACATGGTATACACCAGTTCAACAACGGCATTGGCATTAGCGCCCGGCGTGTTAAACACGCAGATACCCTTTTCCGAGGCCTGATCCACGGGAATATTATTGACTCCGGCTCCGGCACGGGCCACGGCTATCAGTTCGGGATAGGCCTTCAAATCAACCGGAGAGGAACGAACCACGATCCCATGCGGATTGTTTTCATGTTCAGCAACCCGGTACCGGTCGGTGAACTGATTCAACCCCTCGTCCGCAATGGCATTAATAACTTTTATACGATAATGTTCCATGGTGTATCCTCACGTTCTGGTAGCCGGTAAAGGACCGGGGAGAGCTTGTTGCAGGTGGTCAAGACCTACAATAGAATCCGGCCTGTTGTCAAGAAAAAGCCGGAGATCGGCCAGCGAGAGGCCCCTTTCCTTTTATGAAAAAATGATTATTATTGGCGGATATTCACTTATCTTTTGTCCTCTGCCATTTACCCGCAATCTAAAAACAACATGCCATAATGACACGCCTTATTTCCATCTTTCTTTTGTGTTGCCTAACCGGACTCATTGCCACCGTCTTAATACCCGTTTCCGCCTATGCCGACACACCTGAAGCCGCCGACCGCCTTCCGCGCCATACAATTTATATCAGTTTTAACCTGGAAAAAAAGCTGGTTACCGGCACATCAAAGATTGAGCTGCCCACTAACCTTCCCCTTCATCTTCAATGCGGCCCCCTGAAACTTACCGGCGCAATACTTGAACAAAAAAATCATACCCCGATTCGGATCAAGGCCGGACATGGCAACAAAATTTCAATCACCCCAAATCCCCTGCCCCAGGTTCTGTATCTCTCATGGACATTACAGGTAAAAAATCCCTATGCAGACAGCAATCTGATTGCAGAAAACGGTATCACCCTTGCCGGATTCTGGCACCCGATAGCCGACCAGGACATGCTCTTTAAACTCTTTGCCAGGCTGCCCAGAAAAATGGT
>JALSNT010000003.1 GCA_026986885.1 Desulfobulbaceae bacterium | reverse complement strand
CCATGAATAAAAAACTGGCCGCTCTCGACGGCCGGAATTTCGGTGGTGCGGATAAGAAAATCGTTATCTACAATCTGCATCAGCCCTTCACCCAAACTGAACCGGCCATGAAATGGGACGGGGAATGGCACATCACCCTGGAAGTCTTCCGTGACCTGGGGATCGCCTTTGCCGTGGTCATGATCCTGATCTATATGCTGATGGTGGGCTGGTTCAAGGATTATATCACGCCGCTGGTGGTAATGGCGGCTATTCCTTTTTCTCTTATCGGCATCCTGCCTGCCCACTGGGCCCTGGGCGCATTTTTCACCGCCACCTCCATGATCGGTTTCATGGCCGGGGCCGGAATTGTGGTGCGTAACTCGATTATCCTGGTTGACTTTATAGAATTACGCCGCAGTCATGGATTGCCGCTGGCCGAAGCCGTGGTCGAAGCCGGGGCCGTCCGCTTCCGCCCCATGCTGCTGACGGCGCTGGCCGTGGTCGTCGGTTCGTCGGTCATTCTCGCCGACCCAATTTTCCAGGGACTTGCCATCTCGCTGATGTTTGGTGAAATTGCCAGCCTGTTGATCAGCCGCATGGCAGTACCCGTTCTCTATTACATGGTTAAACATCGGCAGGAAAAACAGACCACTCAATTGACCTCTATTCAGGCTGAATAAGGCTGAAACCTAAATTGAGCGTTTCACTCAATTTAGGTAAAAAAGTCGGCCGCACAAAAAACCTGCGAGGAAAAAATGGACATCACTACGATATGGAAACCGGAATACAGCGTCGGCCATCCGGAAATCGATCGCCAGCATCAATATCTTTTTGAACTTTGGGTCATGCTGGATTCGATGAAAAATCAATCTGACAACAGACTCTCCCTTGAACAGGCCCTGCTCTCCCTCTTTGATTACGTGGAAATCCATTTTGGCAATGAAGAAGAGATTCTGGCAAGCCATCCGACGATAAGGGAACACAAAAAAATCCATGCCGAGTTTGTCGGTCAGACCAAACAATTCATGGATGATTTTCACAAAAACAACCTGGACCTGCATACGGTTGTTGATTTTCTTCTCGACTGGCTCATCCACCATATCCTGGAAACCGACAGCCGCTACTTCAAAGAACTGCAGAACGTCCCGTAGGTTCACGATTTTTCTTCTGATGCCAACACCTCTGAAACCGCACTCTTAATTCCAGGTTGATCACCGCTGTCACGAAACTGCTCGCGAATGCGCATGACAGCATCCATCTCAGCCAGAAAAATATCCAGTAACCCGGGATCAAAATGGGCCCCACGCCCTTTTTTAAGGATCTCAATGGCCGAGGAAACCGGCAAGGCGTCTTTATAGACCCTCTTGGTCGTCAGGGCATCGAAGACATCGGCAATGGCGGCAATGCGAGATTCAACGGCAATATTCTCTCCACTGATCCCGTCGGGATAGCCGCTGCCGTCATATTTTTCATGATGGCCACGGGCAATAATCGCACCTGTCTCCAGCAGGGATACCGTGGAATCGGAGAGGATACGAAAACCAAACAGGGCATGCTCTTGCATGAGGGTAAATTCATCGGCTGTCAGTTTACCCGGTTTAAGTAAAATAGCATCCGGAATTCCTATTTTCCCCACATCATGAAGCTGGCTTGCCAGTCGGATCAACTCGCATCGCTCACTATTAAAACCGCACCCCTGGGCAATAAGTTTGCAATAAAGGCTCATACGCACGGTGTGTTGCGCTGTTTCATCATCCCTGAACTCGGCCGCCTTGGCCAGGCGCAACACGGTTTCTTCTCCGGCATGGGCCAGTTCCTGCTTGGCGGCAAGTAACTTTGCGGTTCGACGCTGGACAAGTTCTTCCAGTTTTTCATGGCGACGCCGATGTTCCAGCTCAAGAAACCGCCGCCGCAGACCATTGATCACATTAATCACCAGTTCATTACGGCTGACCGGCTTAATCATGTAGGTAAAGGCGCCTAATTGCAACGACTGCACCGCCACTTTTCGATCATCAACGGCCGACAACATTAGGACCGCCACCTCGGGATAACGGGCACCCACTTCCCGCAGTAGATCAATACCGCTCATTCCCGGCATATTGATATCCGTGATGACGAGAAAAATTTCATTTTCCGCCAACAGTTCCAGGGCCTCCTCACCACCGGTTGCCGTCAGACATCGATAGCCGTCAACTTCGAGAAAACGCTTGAAGATATGGCACAGATCCGGTTCATCATCAACAATCAGGATGTAATATGCAGAAGATATATCACCCATTGAACAGGTACCTCCACAATGCTCGACAGAAAAGGTTATCGTATTTCGGTGAACAGGCAAACAGATCAGGCAACCACATCCAGCACCTCCCGCACCGACCGGGCCAACACACTGTTATCCACCGGCTTGGCAAGAAATTTTCTTATCCCCATGGAGGCGGCCCTGTCCGCGTCCATGATCTCACTGTAGCCGGTACAGAGAATGATCGGCATCTCTGTTTTTTTAGATAATATCTCCATCGCCAGTTCCGCACCGGTCAAATGCGGCATGGTCATATCGGTAATCACAAGATCAACCCGGTCTGCATTGTCATTGAACCAGGCCAGCGCCTCCCGGCTGTCGACAAATCCATTGACCTCATAGCCTAAAATTACAAGAAAGCGCTCCATGACCTCTACCAATAACGGCTCATCATCAACAATAAGAATGCGATCCGTGCCCCGGGGCAACTCAAGCTGCGCTTCCTGCTCTTCATACTTTTCCTCATCCCTAACCAGGGGCAGATAGATATGAAAGGTCGTGCCCCGCCCAGGTGCGCTTTCTACGGTAATTTCCCCGCCATGACTCTTGACAATTCCATGGACAACGGACAGGCCAAGCCCGGTACCCTGTCCTTTTTTCTTGGTTGTAAAAAAGGGATCGAAAATTCTCTCTTTCACCTGTTCTTCCATGCCCATGCCGGTGTCGGACACCTCCAGATCAAGCCAGGGACCCGATTCGATTGAAGGAAGGAAGGCGTTAAAGCTTCCGGAATCAATATCATATTCGGCAAGCCTGACCCGTAATGCTCCCTGTTGCCCCTCCATGGCCTGCTTGGCATTGGTACAGAGATTCATCAGTACCTGATGGATGCGTATGGGATCGGCCAGCACAGGGCCGCAACCGGTATCGATTTTCTGCTGCAGTTCAATGGAGGTCGGCAGGGACGATCTGAGCAGTTTCAAGGCTTCTTTAATAATAAACTGCAGTTTAATAGGGCGTAGCTCCTCTTCCTCCTGACGACTGAAGGTCAAAATCTGCCTAATGAGATCCGTGGCCCGTTGGCCGGCCGTTATGATCTGGACAACATCTTTCCGAGCCGGTTCATCCTCGGCAAGCTGCAACTCCGCCATTTCCGCATAGCCGAGAACCGCCGACAGAATATTATTAAAATCATGGGCGATACCACCGGCCAGGGTACCGATGGCCTCCATCTTCATGGCCTGGTTCAACTGTTTTTTAAGGGCAACTTCCTCGGTAACATCACGCTTAACGGCCACATAATTGATTATATTCCCCTCCCGGTCGCGCACGGGTGAAATAGTCGCATCTTCCTCAAACAAAGTGCCGTCTTTTCGCTTATTGATGAGGTGTCCCTTCCACACTCTGCCCGCCCGCAGTGTCTGCCACATTTCCCGATAAAATTCCGTATTATGGCGACCGCTTTTCAGGACCCGGGGATTTTTCCCACCTGCCTCCTCGGCACTATAGCCGGTCATCTTTTCAAAGGCGGGATTGACATACTCGATAGTACCCCATTTATCCGTGATAACAATTGTTTCCGATGCCTGATCAATGGCAGACATAAGCCGATATTTTTCCTCCAGCGCCTGTTGCTGCAGGCTCATATCCTCGACCAGGATCAGGCCGCCCCGGATATTTCCCTGGCCGTCGTACAATGGCACGGCGTGTACCGACAGATAAACAACTTTTCGACTCAAAGTGGTCTTATATGATCCCTCCCATCGTCCCTCTTTCCCGGTCAGGGTCCCTTCCAGCAGAGGAAGTACCCTCTTGTCCCGCATTTTTCTAATATCAAGACCAATAATCTGCTCACGTTCGGCCTGCATTATCTGCAGATAGTGGTCATTACAGTCTGTTACATGCATCCCGGTGTCAAAATGAACAATGCCTATAGGTGCCCGTTCAAACAGCTGCCGATAGCGGGCCTCACTGGCACGAACCTGCTCCAGTACCTGTTTCTGTTCAGTCATATCCCGGCCGATCACCACCAGCACCTTTCTTCGCCCGTCAGCGTGGAAAAGTGGTATTTTGTAAACATCAAAAATCCGGGAGGACCCATCGGCAACCGGGATGATTTCAGTACTCCGGCACGGTTCCTTTTTCCGCCAGGCAAAAAGGTCACTTTCCCGGCAGCTAAGAAAGGCCTCTCTGTACAGCGGCGTATACTGGGCAAGCTCCACATCCGTCTTACCCCGGTAATTGACATCTTCAAGCCCGAAAAGCTGAAGATCAAAGGTATTGGCCAGCAGCCATCTCCCCTGCCCGTTTTTTACACAGATAATATCGGGAATGGAATCGATGATAATCCTGAGCAGATCACGATTATCCGACAGTCTTCGTTGCTGATGCAGGCGATCACTGATATCCCGGACAACCGTCACAAAAAGAGGTTCCTCTCCCTCCTCAATGACGTTGACCTTTGCCTCAACCGGGAAGGTTTCACCGTCTTTCCGGCGCTGCGTACCCCGAAAGGTCATGGCCCTCTTTTTCTGAAAAACCTGACGAATCAACTCTCTGATTCCCGCGTTTGAATAGTTGATCTCAATATCAAGAATATTTACATGCAATAACTCTTCCCGTGAATACCCGAGGGATACGGCAGCCTGTTCATTGACATCAATGATCTTTCCTGTTTCGTCATGGACAAACAGGGCATCCGGGACATTGTCGACAAAACGCCGATACCTGTTCTCACTCCGCCGCAGGTCTTCCTCGACCCGTATCCGATCCGTGATGTCTTCTCCTGTACAGAGCAGGCCGCTGATTCTGCCGTCATCCTCACGCAACAGGGTATTGTGCCAGGCAATGACCCGCCGATCACCGCCGCCGGTCAAAACGGTATTTTCATGATATTCCGGGTGTTCCTCTTTGCCGGCCATGATTCGGAAAAAACGATCTCGCAGAACCCGGCTGTCTTCCGGAGGGACAAACCGGTCATACCAGTCCATCCCTGTCAACTCCTGTACGGAATAACCAAGCACCTTACAGCCGGCCTTGTTGATCATGGTAATCCTGCCCCGGTCATCAAGACCAAGCAGCATCACGCCGATTTTATCAACGCATTCCTGATTAAAAATTTGTTGCGCCACAATGATTGATCACCATAGTTGTTGCCAATATTCAGCCGACGACCACCCGGTTACGACCGGATTTCTTGGCCCCATACATTGCCTCATCAACCCGTTTCAGCAGAGAATCAATGCTGTCACCGGAGTTAAAACTTGTGACGCCGACACTTACCGTCAACCGTCCTGTACCCGGAAACCGATGCCCGGCAATCCGGCAGCGCAACCGTTCGCCCAGGGTATGGGCCATTTCATGTTCGGTTTCCGGCAGTAATACCATAAATTCTTCTCCTCCCCAGCGGGCCAGGACATCGGATTTACGAATCGTTTGCTTACCCAGATCAACAATCTCGACAAGAACCCGGTCTCCGGTATCATGCCCGTATTGATCGTTCACCTCCTTAAAATGATCAATATCAAACATGAGTAGAGAAAACCGTTCGCCGTACCGGCTTGTTCTCTTTAATTCCCGTGCAAGCAGATCCATAAACATTCTTCTGTTATAGGCCCCGGTCAGGACATCGGTCGTCGACAGTCGCTTAAGCTG
>JALSNT010000002.1 GCA_026986885.1 Desulfobulbaceae bacterium | reverse complement strand
GAAACACCGGGCGGGTGTGTTTTCCCAGATCCGTTACGTACAGAATTTTTTTTATTTCAGGCAAGGTGGACATGGTAATCTCCATGACTTATTGACGGGCAAGACAACGGGCGGCACGGTTGCCCGTTGTCTGGTCATCAGATTTAGCCCGCAGATTTTACAAAGGTCGCAGGCCGCTTGTGAAATATTCCGGCTAATAACCGTGTAATTTATCCAGAAATTCAGGCAGAAACAGCGATACCTGCGGCACATAGGTAATTATAATCAAAAAGAACAGCAGTAACAACAACCATGGCAGCGCCGCTTTTATAACCCAGCCGATTGAATGGCCGGTGATACCTGCGGTCACAAACAGGTTCAGCCCCACTGGTGGAGTCAGCATACCGATTTCCATGTTGACGACCATGATAATGCCCAGGTGAATGGGATCTATGCCCAGTTTCAGGGCAATGGGAAAGAGGATCGGCGCCATGATCAAAAGAATTGCCGAAGGTTCCATGAAATTACCGGCGGCGAGCAGGAGCAGGTTGACGACAACCAGAAATCCCCAAGGCGGCAGTCCCCAGTGAACGATCAGTTCAGCCAGATGATGGGGGATACGTTCCGTGGTCAGCACATGGGCAAAGAGCATGGCATTGGCGATAATAAAAAGCAGCATAATGGAGACCTTGGAGGCATCCAGTATTACCTTGTTCACGTCTTTATCGGTTATGCACTTGGGAATAGCCAGTATTATCTGACCGGAATTACGAAAGAATGCAGATCCATTACTCTCTCCTTCCTTTTTCCATGGCACATCTTTCAGCGGTCCGATATCACGATAGCCAAAAACCGCTACGGCAAAGGCGTACACCGCTGAGACAGCAGCCGCTTCCGTCGGACTGGCAATCCCCCCGTAAATGGAACCAAGAACAATGATAATCAGCATTAAGCCGCCTAATGCAGCCACCCCTGAGCTGACAATCTCACTAAATCCGTTCCATGGCTGGGCCGGTATCTTTTTTACCCGGGCAGTTATATAGATGGCAATCATCAAGATCAGGCCCATAAGCAGACCGGGCAGGAATCCGGCCATGAACATCCTGGCCGCCGAAACCTCAGTGGCGGCGGCATATACCAGCATAACGATGGACGGGGGAATCAGAATCCCCAGGGTACCGGCGTTGGTGATGACGCCGGCGGCAAAACTCTCCGGGTATCCGGCCTTGACCATGCCGACAATAACAATACTGCCGATGGCGGCAACCGTGGCCGGAGAAGAGCCGGAGACAGCGGCAAAGATCATGCATGCCATGACCGAGGCCATGGCCATACCGCCACGTATATGCCCGACCAGGCTCAGGGCAAAACGAATGATTCGCCTGGCCACACCCCCGGTGGAGAGAAATGCCGATGAAAGAATAAAAAACGGGATGGCCAGCAGGGTATAGTGCTCGGATAACGCCTCAAAGAGTTTTAAGGCTATCGAAGCCAGAGAATCCTGCGAGAAAAATAAAATTGTTGTAATACTTGAAAAACCAAGGGCAAGGGCAATGGGCATGCCCAGCAGCATGCAGGTGAAAAGTAAAAAAAACAGGGCTGCAGTCGTCATAACTCAAGTCCCTCCCCTTTTAATTCCTCGACAAGTTCCATACTGTCGTCAGCCTCATTGGCGTAGCGAAAGCCGTCGGCCTTATTGGTGATGATATCCCACAGGAGTATGGCGATTCTGATACTGAGAAAGGTAAAGCCGACGATCAACATTCCATGGGCAATCCAAGCAGGTATGGGCAGGTCTTCAAGCTCAATACCGATCCGCTTGACCTTGCCAAGATAAATCCAGCTGCCGTACAGGATAAGCCCGCAATATATCAATGCCAGCAGGC
The DNA here is from genome assembly GCA_026986885.1 of Desulfobulbaceae bacterium. The sequence continues at coordinate 4,060 of JALSNT010000002.1, read as the reverse complement.
AGCCGATGGCCGACAAAAAGCGGCGGCCGGCTCGGGGAAACAACTTGACAAAGGCATCCACACCGATATGGGATCCTGTTTTAATACCATAGGAAGCACCGAAGAGGACAAACCAGGCCGACATGTGCAGGGTCAGTTCCTGGGTCCACATAAAGCCGCTATCGAATCCGAAACGCATGATAACATCGACAAAAACCAGCAAAGTCGTCAAAGTCAGCAACAGGCAGATAACTGCCTCTTCCGTTCTATTGAGAAGACGTAACATACAAGACCTCTTGTGAAAAAAGGGGCCGCTCCCTGCAAGGCGCGACCCCGAAAAAAACAAACAGATACTTATTATTAACGAATCCGTAAAAAATTAAAGATACAGGTGAGCATCCGAAGGTAGATGTATACTATGTAATGAACCGTTCCGACATACACTTGGCTGTAACTCAAGTTTTTACCACGCTATCGTTAGTTATTTTGCCTGATTGGCAGCATAAGCGGCATCAATAAGATCCTTGCCTATCTGGCCTTCAAACTGTTTCCAGACAGGTTTCATTGCCTCTACCCACTGGGCACGCTGGGCAGGCGTAAGCTCTATGATCTCACTGCGTTTGGAATCAATGATTTTCTGCTTATCGGCCTTGGATTTTTCAGCAGCAACCTTATTGCCAAAGGCAATGGCCTCATCAAGGGATTTTTTCAACACGCCGCGAACATCGGCGGGCAGGCCATTCCAGAAATCAGCAGAGGTAACGACCAAATAATCAAGCAGACCGTGGTTAGACTCGGTGATATAGGGCTGGACCTCAAAAAATTTCTTGGAATAGATATTGGACCAGGTATTTTCTTCACCGTCAATGGCCTTGGTCTCCAGCAGGGTAAATACCTCGGAAAAAGGTTTTTTCAACGGGGTAGCGCCGACAGCCTTAAACTGAGCGGCCAGGACATCGGACGACATAATCCGGAATTTCAATCCCTTGGCATCGGCAGGTACGCGCAGCGGTTTACTGGCAGAGAGCTGTTTCAAACCATTGTGCAGATAGCCAAGGCCGATAAGACCCTTTTTACTGATTGAATTAAGCATTTTTTTTCCGGCAGCACTCTGCTGAAAACGGTCAACGGCAGCCATGTTCTTAAAGAGAAACGGCAGATCATAGAGTTGCAGTTTTTTGGTGTAACGACTGAACTTGGACAGAGCCGGCGCCGCCATCTGCACATCGCCAAGCTCCATGGCCTCGAGAACCTTGTTGTCACCAAACAACTGGGAATTGGGGTAAACCTCAACTACAACTTTACCGGCAAGGCGCTCCTTCACCAGATCCCTGAACTTGTTGGCCATCTTCCCCTTGGGGGTATTTTCCGCAACCACATGGGAAAACTTGATAACAATCGGCTTGGAAAAGGCCGGTACCGCAACCATGGTCAATGATATGGCCGCCAAGGCACAGGAAAGACATACTTTTTTCAACATACTTCCTCCATCTGTAGATATTTGAACTACCTGTTTATCCAAACCGGCAACTTTGCGAGGTGCCGGTCATCCATTTTATCCAACCGGAATTCTTCACAGGTGGATACATCGAAATCATCTCTAATTTCTTATACATTACCTGGCGATTGCTGCCATAAAAAAACTGCTCTTTTTTCAATTTACATGGCAACCAACGGCAAATAATCCGGAGTCCAGCGTAATTTGCGAATAAGCTCCTTTAAGCGCGTGGGGTCGTTCTGGTGCTGAAAGGTGGAAAATGCACAATTTCTGCTAACCCCGAGTTTAATGGCCGATTCGCCGACGGCCTGGGCCACCTTGAGGCTGACCTCGGAAAGGGTGGTAACCTCGGGCAGCAGTGCTCCCCGCCGCAGTTCTTCAGCTGTAACTGATCCGGCTACAGCCTTTGCGGCCGCCGTAAAAAATTCAGGTTTAACCTCGCTGGCACCGGATGCCAGAGTGCCAAGCCCTATACCGGGAAAAACAAAAACATTATTAGACTGACCGACCCTAAATGTTTGTCCCCCATATTCAACATCAGGAAACGGTGAACCGGTGGCCACAAGAGCCCGTCCATTCGTCCATCTATATATATCGGCGGGAATGGCCTCGGCATGGTCGGTTGGATTGGAAAGGGGCATGATGACCGGCCGCTCCGAATTTTCCATGACCGAGTCAACCACCTCATGACTGAAACATCCGGCCTGGCCGGAGGTACCGATCAATACGGTTATCCCCGCCTTTTTCACCACCTTTTCCAGGCTGCGGTCACTGTCCTCCCTGAACCATTCCAATGTGGCCGGATCCTTGGCAAACTTTTCCTTATAGGGCAGCAGTTCACGATCCGTGGTCACCAACCCCCTTGAATCCAAAGTGAAAATCCTGGCCCTTGCTTCTTCCCCGGTCATTCCCTCTTCCACAAGAGCAGTCTTTATCTGCTCGGCAATACCAATCCCGCCGGCACCGGCACCATGGATCAGATACACCTGATCTTTCAGTTGTTCTTTCTTGATGCGCATGGCAGTAAGAATTCCGGCCAGGGCAACAGCACCGGTACCCTGGATGTCATCATTGAAAGATATCAGGTCATGGAGATAGGCATCGCGAATGGCAAAGGCATTCTGTTTGGAAAAATCCTCCCACTGGCAGAGGGCATTGGGAAAAACGTGGCGGAAGGCGCGGGCAAACCGCTGGACAAAATTGATATACTCCTCTCCCTTGATTCTTGGATGCCGCCAGCCAAGATATTCATCATCATTAAGAAGATCCTGATTATCAGTGCCCACGTCAAGGGAAATCGGCAGACAATGCCACGGCGCGATGCCGGCACCCTGGGTATACAGCATCAGCTTGCCGACACAAATGGCAATACCGCCGGCCCCCTGATCGCCAATCCCGAGGATCCCCTGGTTATCGGTCACCACGGCCACCCGGATATCCCGGGTCTGAAACCTGCGCAATACGTCCTCGGCATATTCGATATTGCCCGGATAAAAATGCAGGCCGTTGGCAGAGCGAAACATGGAAGAAAAATGGCGGCAGGCCAGGCCGACCGTGGGGGTGTAGATAATGGACATATAACGGGCGATATCACTGCGTATCAGGGCGTGCGCCAGGGTGACATTACGGTCAAACAGGGAACGGATATAGATAAATCGTTCAATATCACTGTTTTTGTTTTCCACCTTGTAGCGACTGTTTTCCACCTGATCCTCAAGACTTCTGGTTGCAGGAGGCAGCATGGAAATAAGTCCGAGCCGACGACGCTCTTCAAAGGTAAATGCCGTTCCCTTGTTGATAAAGGAATTTCCGTGGATACTTGTGCCGGAATCATACACATAGATTTCCCGGGTATTACCATACTCGTCATATTTGAAGATAGCAGAATTTTCTGACATTTCGTATACTCCCCTGGTGATGGTGGGACATGAGAAATAATAAGTTCTTCCCGCAAGAACCGTTTATCTCTTTTCTTGTAGCACTCTCCCAAGAGACAGGCAATGACAAGCTGGCAAAATCTTCTGAAAAACAGCATAATCTCGGCAGAGGAACTTGGTCGCTGCCTGGGATGCGACTCCGAGGAAATCAGCCGGGTCGCGGCGATCTATCCTTTGCGCATCAATCCCTATTATCTTGACCTGATACAAAAAAACGGCACGCCCCTGTACAAACAGGCCGTACCGGACATCAGGGAACTTGATGATAAGATGGGAATGATTGATCCCCTGGCGGAAGAGCGATTAAGCCCGGTGCCGAACCTGGTACACAAGTATCCGGACCGTGCCCTGTTTCTTGTTTGCAATGAATGCGCCATGTACTGCCGCTTTTGCACACGAAAACGGAAAGTCGGCACGTCGAAAATGGCAATCAATGAAGAAAGCCTTGAAGCGGGTTTTACCTACCTGCAAAAAACACCGAAAATAAGAGAAGTCCTTCTTTCCGGCGGTGACCCGCTGCTTCTTGCCGACCATAAACTTGAATATATCCTCAGCCGATTAAAAAAAATTCCCTCCATTGAGGTCATTCGCATCGGCACCCGGGTTCCCTGTACACTACCCATGCGCATAACCATTGATCTTGCCG
>JALSNT010000001.1 GCA_026986885.1 Desulfobulbaceae bacterium | reverse complement strand
TACTGATCCTGGATGCGGATCTCGGTCTGGCCAATATTGATGTGGTCTTCGGGCTCGCCCCTAATCATAACCTGAATCATTTCTTTGCCGGTGATTGCGATTTGCAGACAATTCTGGTCGAAGGTCCCCTGGGAATAAAGATTCTTCCGGCCGGCTCAGGGATACAACGCTTCACCAGGCTTGATTCACAGCAGAAAATGCGCCTGCTTGAATCCCTGGATTCTCTGCATAATGACTTTGATTTCGTCCTGATAGATACCGAGGCAGGTATTTCTGAAAATGTTACCTACTTTACCACTGCCGCCCATGAAATACTGGTAGTGACGACACCGGAACCAACGGCAATCACCGATGCCTATGCCCTGATGAAACTACTGTCCCATCAGTACCATGAAAAACGATTCAACCTGATCGTCAACTTTATTAAAAACGAAGGCGAGGCCCTGGATGTTTATCGAAAACTTACCATGGTCGCCAATAGATACCTGGATATTTCCATTGATTACATGGGCTCTATTCCACGGGATAAACAGATGATAGATGCCATCCGCAAACAACAGGTTATGGTCCAGCTCTTTCCCGAATCAAAGACCAGCGCCGCCTTTGCCGCCCTGGCCGCAACCATTATCCAGGAACCGCAAAACATTAAAGCAAAAGGATCAATCCAGTTTTTCTGGAAACGACTGCTGGATTTCGGCAACAAGGGCTGATGCCATGAAGCAGTTATCCGCCCGCAAACGAAACATATAATTAACCATGGTGTATTCATCCGTGCCGCCTCTTGATGATCGCTCACAACTGATACGGGAACATATGTCGCTTGTTGACATTGTTGTCCAGCGTATGGTGCCCCAGGTGCCGTCTTTTATGAGCAGGGACGACATGACCAGTGCCGCCATGGAAGGACTCATTGATGCGGCCAACAAATACGACCCGACCAAAGGAGTAAAATTCCGGACCTTTGCCGAATACCGGATCCGGGGAGCCATTTATGACGAAATGCGCAAACTTGACTGGTTTTCCAGATCGCTGCGTGAAAAACACAGCCAATTGAGCCAGACCATGCTCAAACTGGAACGGAAACTCGGTCGTTCCCCCGATGAGGAGGAAATGGCGGAAGCCATGGATATGTCCCTGGACCAGTACCACGATACCCTGACCAAGGTTTCCCATCTCGGCTGCGTCAGCCTCAACGAAACCCTGGATCATTCGGAGGAGGGCCGTAGTTTCCTCGACAGTCTCGAACAGACCGGCGGCCCGACACCGCTGGAAATGATTGAATCCAGGGAGATGACGGCCCTGATGGCGGATGTCCTGGAAGAACTGTCAAAAAAAGAACGGCTGGTAGTGGCTCTCTACTATTATGAAGAGTTGACCCAGAAAGAAATTGCCGAGGTATTAGGGGTAACCGAAGGCAGGGTCTCCCAACTGCACAGTCAGGCCCTGATAAAACTGCGGGTCAAACTCATTAACAGTGAACTCTATGACCAGTGACATGACCCGACATACCGTTATTTTATTATTTCTGTTTTTCACCCTGGGAGCGCCTGTGCTTGGAGCATATTTAAAAAGACGCCACAGGAGAAAAAAACAGCAACTGCAGACAATTATATCCTTATGTGAAAAAGTTGAGGCCGCGCTCAATGATCACGCCCCCCCTGAAAAGGAGGCGATCTTTGCCGATTCGCTTGAGCAGGCGGCCGTCACCATGAAATTTCAACAACCACGGCTGGAACTGCAATCCGGAAAACCCGGAACGGTGCCTGAAAAATACACTTTTTTTGCCAACCTGGCGGCCAGGGGTATGAGCACCACTGAAATTTCCGAAATATTGAGCATATCCCAGGCAGAGGCCGGTCAACTTGCCACACTGGTCTGCATCTCTCGCCGCAACAGGTGTTATGAATAATCGACGATATTTAGACACCCGAATTGAGCGATTTCTGACAACGCCGGCAGGAAAAAATGTAAAGAAAAAGAGAGAGTATGTCGAAACGGACACAGAAGGTTTTTTCTCCTTTAACAACAGCTGATCACAACAACAGTTACGCGACATCATGGTATCAGGAAAATACAGCGCCTTGAGCGGAGCGGTCTCCAGGGAACAGGCCATGGCCAATATTTCCAACAACATGGCCAATATCGACACCACCGGCTTCAAGAAGGACCGCATCAGTTTTGAGTCTATACTCAAAGGAAGCAAACAGATTACCGCTGCCCGGGGGATCAACTACAGCAGAATTCGTAAAATCGGTGTCGATTTTTCCCAGGGCCCGCTGCGCGAGACCGGCCGCGACCTGGATGTGGCCATTTCCGGCAGGGGTTTTTTTAAAGTCCGTGGCAAAGGCAACACCTTCTTTACCAGGAACGGCAGTTTTTATATCGACAACAATGGATTTTTAAAAACTGCAGACAATTTCAACGTCCTGGACGGTTCCAGTCAGCCGATCCAGTTAGCCGATGGACAAGGCAAAAAAATCAATATCGATGAAACCGGCAATATTTCCCTGGACAATACACCCAGCGGCCTGAAAATTCAGGTATTTACGGTTTCCGACCCGGATAAACTGGAGAAAAAGGGCGACACCATGTTTTCCTTGAAAAAGGGCGGCACCTCGAAGCCTGCGGAAGAGGCCCGGGTAATCCAGGGAAATCTGGAAGAATCGAACATCAACATGGTCGAGGAGATGGCCATGATGATCAATACCCAGCGACGCTTTGACGCCTGCCTCAAAATTGAAAAAAATTATTCCAATTTAAGCGAACGACAAAATGAACTCGGTACCATCGCTTAAGCGACAGGACGGCCGGGTTACGGCAACAGCTGATATTACGGGAGAACAAAAAAATGAGATCTTTATGGACGGCAACCACCGGTATGCGGGGACAGAATCTGAACATGGACGTCATTGCCAACAACCTGGCAAACGTTTCCACCACCGGATTCAAAAAAAGCGTCACCTCTTTCCAGGATCTGATCTATCAACAGGTAAAAGTACCCGGTGCGCCGACATCGGATAACGGTACCCAGTCGCCGTCGGGCATCCAGGTTGGTCTCGGCGTACGACCGGCAGCCGTCACCAAGGTATTCACCGAAGGAGATATTGTGGAAACCGGCAATGAATTTGACGTGGCCATTGAAGGTGCCGGCTTTTTTCAGGTTGAACTTCCCAACGGTAATACCGCCTACACCAGGGCCGGTAATCTCAATCGTGACGGCACCGGCCGCCTGGTCACACCGGAGGGTAACCCCATTATTCCCTCGGTTACCATCCCGGAAAACGCCCGCCAGATCACCATCAGCAATACCGGGGTCGTCAGTGCCATTTTAGGCGATGATACCGAGTCAACGGAACTGGGGAATATCGATCTGGCCACCTTTACCAACAACGCCGGTCTGCTCTCCATTGGACGCAACCTGTTCCGGGAAACCGAATCTTCAGGAACCGCTACCATCGGCACCCCGGGGAGCGACGGTTACGGCATTCTGGAACAGGGATATCTGGAGCAGTCCAATGTCAACCTGGTCGGTGAAATTGCCAGGATGATCACTGCCCAGCGGGCCTTTGAAATCAACTCCAAGGCGGTATCAACCTCGGACCAAATGATGAGTACCGTGGTCAATATGGTTTAATCCATGAAAAAAACACTTATTGTCCCTCACCTTATCGTACTGGTGCTGCTGTTTGCCTCGCAAACATTTGCCCTCACGGTTGTACTGCACGAGCAGGCACAGGTATCCTCGCCCGTCACCCGGCTTGGTGATATTGCCGCCATCAGCCCGGCAGGAAGGGAAGCCGATATCCTGGCCGGAGAAACAGTGGCCTCTTCACCGGAACCCGGCAAGAGCCGCACCTTGAGCAGTATTTCAATTATCGACCGGTTAAGCCCGGCCGGACATGCGAAGAATATAAAATGGCAGGGCGCGGACAACGTGACGGTAACCAGAAAGGCGCAGGTTATCAGTAAAGAACAGATGAAAAACATTATTGCCGACTATATCGGCCGTAATCTTAAAAAACTGCCGGATGCCGACATTCGTTTTACTTCTGTCAGGACACCGGAGAATCTCATCCTGCCCACGGGAAAACTGACCTATACCGTTCGTCCGTCCAGGCCTGCCATTATCGGCAGCACAAGTTTCAACATCCTGTTTGCCGTTGACGGCAAAACCGTAAAGAATTGTACGGTTCGCGGTAAATTAGAGGTTCTGGCTTCCGTGGCAACCGCCGCCGTTAATCTGCGCCGGGGAACAATTATTACCCCGGATCAGATAGAAATGGTCCGTATGGATATCAGCAGGCTTAATATTCCCTATTTCTCCGTCAAGCAGGCAACAGGTTTACTGGTAAAGAGAACCATCCGCGCCGGACGACCCCTTGATACCGTAAATGTGACACCCCCGCCGGTCATTAAAAAGGGGGAACCGGTCAAAATTATCGCCGATCGGGGCGCGCTCAGAATTTCCACCAAGGGTATTGCCGTCATGGATGGACGCCCGGGAGATTTTATCCGGGTAAAAAACATCAGTTCCAACAAACTGATTTATTGCAAAGTCGATGCGCCCGGTATTGTTTCAGTGGAGTTTTAATATGAACCTGAGACCGCTTTTTTTGACAACATTTTTTTCCTCAACAGAAAAAAGGCAACAAATTTACCGGCTTTTGGCCGCCGCCCTGCTCCCTATCGCCATTCACGGCTGCGCCGAGAAAAAAATCGGTGTGATGAAGGTACCCGAGCCCCTTGAACCACCTGTCATTCAACACAACAAACCTCTTTCTCCGGGCTCGCTGTATACCGGCGATGAGAGTAACTGGATTTCCGACCTGCGGGCGCACCATGTTGGTGATATTGTCACGGTCATCATTCTGGAAAAGGCCAGCGCTTCCAAAGTTTCCAGCACGGAAACCGATAAGGACACGGGCATTTCAGCATCAATTCCTACTTTTTTCGGTTTTGAAAAGGTGGTCAAGGAGAACAATCCCAATCTTGACCCGTCCAACCTGATCAAAGCACAATTCAAAAACAACTTTAAAGGATCGGGTAAAACCACCCGCAAGGAAAACCTGTTGGCCACCCTCACCGCCCAGGTTATCCAGGTGTATCCCAACGGCAACATGAAAATCAGAGGCGGAAAATCAGTGGTGGTCAATAACGAAAACCAGATCATTTATCTCACGGGTATTGTCCGGCCCTGGGACGTCAGTGCCGCCAATGAGGTTGACTCCAGCAAAATTCTCAATGCCCGGATTGCCTATACCGGTAAGGGAATTATCTCCGATAAACAACGGCCGGGCTGGATGACCCGCATTATTGACCGAGTATGGCCGTTTTAACCCTTTTATTTAGTTTGCCGGTGATGATAAGCAAGTAAGGGGAAACCCTATGAAAGAGACAAAAAGCAAATTAACATTAGAGAGCTGCACGGAAATTGTCTGTTATTTTGTCCTGTTCTTCATGCTGAGCAGCCCCCTGCAGGCGGCAAGGATCAAAGATCTTGCCGACATTGAGGGCGTTCGTGACAACCAGTTGTTAGGGTACGGACTGGTCATGGGACTAAACGGTACCGGCGACGACATCAAAAAATCCGTCTTTACCAGGCAGGCGTTGATCAATCTGGTCAAACGTCTCGGCATGTCCATTACCCCTGATGTTTTCAGGCAGATGAAAACCGATAACGTCGCCGCCGTCATGATCACCGCCAACCTGCCCCCCTTTGCCCGTCCCGGATCACGCATCGACGTCCAGGTCTCCACCATGGGTGACGCCTCCAGCCTTTCCGGCGGCACCCTGCTGATGACGCCGCTGAAAGCCGCCGACGGCAAGACCTATGCCGTGGCCCAGGGACCGCTGGCAGTCGGTTCCATTGCCTTTGGCGGCAAGGCCGCTAAAGTACAGAAAAATTTTCCCACCGCAGGCAGGATCGCCAACGGCGCCATTGT